>DPWC01000117.1 GCA_003529305.1 Actinomycetota bacterium | reverse complement strand
CTCCGGCATTGCGCAGAATCTTGGCGTCGCCGGGCGCCAGACCGAACAGGCCGAGCGGTTCGATGCGCGAGTCCATGCAGGTGACAATCGCCAGTCCTTTGGCGGCGGTGGCGTGAAGCCCGTCAAGGCCGAACTGGTCCACATAGATCTGGTTGGCCGCTTGCAGGTCAGCGAACGGCAAGGGGGCGTCGGTCACGGGCACATCCTGCCGGATCCCTCACGCCGGTCCGGAGATCGCAGCGATGGCCGAGAGTGCGGCAATACCTGAGCCATCGCGACGGCCGTATTCCTCCGGTAGTGCCACAGCTGCCCCGCGGGGGCCAGCGGCGCGCGCCGGAGCCGAGCCGGCCCAGGCCAAGACCAACTGATCTTCACCCTTGAGGAAGCGATGACACCGCACCCCGGCTGTGCCACGGCCCTTACTGGGGAACTCGTCGAAGGCGGTGATCTTGACGCTGGTGGCATCGGCGCCTGGAAGTGCACTAGAGGATCCGGCGACCGTGACCACCTCAGCTTCGAACCCGGTGTCGACAACGCCGAAGAAGACGGCGTCGGCCCCTTCGTTGAGTCGGATCCCGGCCATGCCGGCGGCACCGCGACCTTGCGGCCGCACCGCACTGGCCGAGGTTCGCAGTAACTGAGCATCGGAAGTGATGAACACCAAATTGGCGGACTCATTGGGGACGCATGCTGCTCCCACCACCTCATCCCCGGGCTTCAAGGCGATGACACTCCAGGCGTCTTTGGTGCCCGATGGTTCGGCGGTCACCCGTTTGACCACCCCTTGTCGTGTGCCTACGGCCAAGGTCGCTGCTTGGTCAGCGGCATCTTGGTCGAGGGGGACCGGCACGAGGGCGATGACCCGTTCCTTGGATTCCAGGGCCACCACTTCGGCGACGGCGACCCCGCCGCCGGCGTTAGCTCCGCCGTTGGTGGCGGGCACCTCCGGTAGATCTACAGCGCTGACCCGCACGACGCGACCTAGTGATGTCACTAGTCCGACCGGGCCACGGGTGCGCGCTTGCATGGTGGAGACGATCACATCGTGACGGGCCCGCGGGGCATCACCGGTTTCTGCCTCCACCGCAGCGGTGCGGGCCAACAACCCGGTAGACGACAGCAGAATCCGGCAGGCGGCATCGGGAACTTCCAGCGCGGGTTTTGCGGTTGTGGGTGCGGCGCTTGTGGCTGGGCGGCCCAGCGACTCAAGTAGCACCGTGCGCCGGGGGTTGGCGTGAGCGTGGGCGACTTCCTGAAGTTCCGCGGAGACCACTTGTCGCAGTCGAGTGTCGCTGGTGAGGATCTCATCGAGTTCGGCGATGCGTCGCCGCAACTCGTCGAGTTCACTGCGAAGTTTGCCGACCTCCAACGAGGTGAGGCGTCGCAGAGGCATGTCCAGAATGTGCTGCGTTTGGATCTCGGAGAGTTCGAAAGCTTCAGCCAATCGGGTTCGCGCCTGCGCGGCGTCCTCGCTGTTGCGAATGATGTGGATGACATCGTCAATCGCATCCAAGGCGATGAGTAGTCCGTCGACGATGTGGGCCCGCTCTTCAGCCCGACGCTTGCGATACCGGCTCCGCCGCTGCACGACCTCAAATCGGTGACCCAGAAAGACCTCAAGCAGTTCCTTGAGCCCCAAGGTGTGGGGCCGGCCATCAACGAGCGCCACATTGTTGATGGCGAACGAGTCCTCCATGGGTGTGAGGCGGTAGAGCTCCTCGAGGACTGCCTCAGCATTGAATCCGTTCTTCACCTCAACAACGAGTCGCAGTCCGTTCTCACCATCGGTGAGGTCCGTGACATCGTGAATGCCGGTGAGCTTCTTGTTACGCACCAGATCGGCGATCTTGTCGATCACCCGCTCCGGGCCGGTGCCGTGCGGCAACTCGGTCACCACGATGCCGGTTCGCCTCGCCGAGACGCGCTCAATCGTGGCGGTCGCTCGTATCCGGAAGGTGCCCTTGCCATCGGCATAGGCCTCGCGGATGCCGGCCAGGCCGACGATGCTCCCGCCACTAGCAAAGTCCGGTCCGGGAACGAACTTCATCAAGTCGTGCAGGGTCGCTTTGGGGTGGTCCACCAAATGGCGCGCGGCAGCGATCACCTCACCCAGATTGTGTGGGGGCATAGAAGTGGACAACCCCACGGCGATACCGGTGGCGCCGTTGACCAGCAGTTGCGGAAATGCCGCCGGCAGCACGACGGGCTCACTTTCGCGGTCGTCATAGTTGGGGACGAAGTCCACTACTTCTTCGTCGAGGGAATCGGTGAGCAACGAGGCCGCCTGCGCGGGTCGACACTCGGTGTAGCGCATGGCCGCAGGACCATCATCCAGACTGCCGAAGTTGCCGTGGCCATCGACGAGGGCAAGTCGGAGCGAGAACGGTTGAGCCATCCGAACCAAGGCGTCGTAGATCGCTGAGTCTCCGTGGGGGTGCAACTTGCCCATCACCTCGCCGACCACCCGCGAGCACTTCACATGACCGCGATCGGGTGCTAGCCCCATCTGTGACATGCCGTAGAGGATGCGGCGTTGCACGGGCTTGAGTCCGTCGCGGGCATCAGGCAAGGCGCGCGCATAGATGACGGAATACGCGTACTCCAGAAATGATGTCTGCATCTCTTCTGAGACATCGATATCCACGATCTGCCCACCCGATGCTGGTGATGGGCCGCTGTTTTTGGTTGCCCCTGCGCTGCGGCGCGCCATGGTTCCTCCCGAGGTGATCCGTGCGTCGTCATCCTCGCGGAATCGCACGCGACCCGGCTGTGGGCGCGCGGGGTAGCCTTGGGCTGTGACCCAGTCGACGCCAAGCGCGCTGGGAGATGCCCATTACCCAAGCCGCTGGGAAGCCGATGTGCTCCTGCGCGATGGCCGAGCGGCGCACCTTCGACCGATTACTCCAGAGGATGCTGATCGACTGGCTGATTTTCAGCGCAGTCTGAGTCCGGAGAGCATTTACTTTCGCTACTTCGCCTCTCGGGGCGAATTGACCGCAGCTGAGTTGATTCACCTGACCACGGTGGATCACGACAAGCGTGTAGCTCTCGTGTTGACCGTGGGTCAGCAGATCATCGGAGTGGGGCGCTACGAGTCAACGGCTCCGACAACAGCCGAAATCGCCATCACGGTGCGCGATAACCATCAAGCCCGTGGCGTGGGGTCCATCCTGCTGGAACACCTGGCGGCGGCCGGGCGGGAGCGCGGCCTCCGGACTTTTACTGGCTCGGTGCTTCCGGAGAACGAACGCATGCTGGATGTGTTCACCGACGCCGGGTTCGAGGCCAGAGCGCACTTGGTTGATGGCATCGTGGAACTACAGATGGATCTGACGCCGACGGAGGAATCGGTACGCGTCATGGAGGCGCGCGAGCATCGCGCCGAAGCGGTGTCCATCCGCCGACTGCTGGCCCCTGAATCGGTCGTTCTGGTTGGCGCCTCCATTCGTGAGGGCAGTTTTGGCCACACGCTGCTGAGCAACCTGCGCGATGCCGGGTTTGCCGGTCGACTCAGCGTGGTGCATCCCACGGCTCCTCAGATTTCGGGGATTCAGGCGTACCAGAGTGTTCGCGAGGTGCCGGACGCCATTGATCTTGCTGTGGTGGCGGTGCCGGCTGATGCGGTTCTCGATGTTGTTCGGCGATGCAGCGAGAAACAAGCGCGCGCCGTGGTCGTGATCTCGTCGGGCTTTGCTGAGGATGGCCCGGAAGGCAGGCGGCGCCAAGAACAACTGGTTCAGGTCGCGCGCGGGCGTGGCATGCGGGTGGTCGGACCGAACTGTCTGGGGCTGATCAACACTGATCCGGCCGTGGCA
>DPWC01000110.1 GCA_003529305.1 Actinomycetota bacterium | reverse complement strand
TGGTTCCGACATTGCAGTACCGACTCCACGCGGTTCCCGATCCCACCGTCTAGTTCTTCCTCCATTGGCCACCGGTGCGCGCACCTGAGCAACTGACCCTGGCTGATGTGGGCCTGCCACTCTCCGAGGCAACTTTCGTCGTCGTGGATCTGGAAACCACCGGCGCCAGTCATGACGACGCGATCACGGAGATCGGCGCTGTCAAAGTGCGCGGCGGCGAAGTCATCGGTGAGTTCGCCTCGCTGGTGAATCCGCAGCGCCCGATACCTGCGGATATCCGTCTGCTCACGGGCATCACTCCTGCCATGGTGGCGGACGCCCCCACGGTGCACTCCGTGATTCCCGCCTTCTTGGCATTCGCCGAGGGCGCCGTCTGGGTGGCCCACAACGCACGCTTCGACACCGGCTTCCTGCAACGCGCCTGTGCAACGCTGGGGTACCCGTGGCCATCACCCCCGGTCATCGACACCGTGGCCGTGGCGCGCGCCCTTTTGCCACGATCAGAGATTCCCAATGTTCGACTGCAGACTCTGGCCCGCTACTTCGCAACTCCCACCACGCCCACTCACCGAGCCCTCGACGACGCTCGCACGACGGCCGAAGTTCTGCACGCCCTCATCGAGCGCGCAGGCACCTTGCATGTGCACAGCGTCGAAGACCTTGCCGGACTGTCCCGCCGAGTCCCCGAAACCGTTCGTCGCAAAGCCGGCCTAGCCGCAAACCTTCCCGACGGACCCGGCGTCTACCTCTTCCGTGATGCTCACGACCAGGTGCTCTATGTCGGCACCAGTCGATCCATTCGACGACGAGTGCGCACCTATTTCACGGCGGCGGAATCGCGCCGGACCATGCGCGAGATGGTGACGCTCGCCACCACGGTTGACGCCGTGCCGTGCCCTACTGCCTTGGAAGCTCGTATTCGCGAATTGCGGCTCATCGATCAGCACCGGCCGCCCTACAACCGAAGATCCCGCCATCCCGAAGCCACCTACTGGCTCGCCCGAAAGGTTCGCGCCAGTGGAGCAGGATCATGGAGCATCCATCGGGCTCGCCGTGCTCCACAGGTCGACACCGCCACCACCCACGCACCCTTAGGCCCGTTCAGTGGCCGCGACGCTGCGCGCCGGGCTCTCGAGGCGTTAACGCTTAATCCCCACTCGAGCATCACCGAGGCTGCCCACGCCGCCCTGGCTCAGATGCGGACACTGTCAGATCAGCAGCGCTACGAGGAAGCAGCCAGTTATCGCGACTGCCTCCTGCCCTTGCTTCGCGCGCAACAGCGATCCATGGACCACCAATCGTTGACGCGTTGTGCGTCGTTGATCGCCGCCGCACCGCTGCCACACGA
Source organism: Actinomycetota bacterium (assembly GCA_003529305.1). Classification (GTDB taxonomy): domain Bacteria; phylum Actinomycetota; class Actinomycetes; order UBA12327; family UBA12327; genus UBA12327. The sequence continues at coordinate 12,043 of DPWC01000110.1, read as the reverse complement.
TGCGGCAACTTGGGAAGTAGTCCTACTGCGCCACGGCCGACTCGCAGCATCGGCTTTGTGGACTCCCGATCAGAACACCACCCTCGTGCTAGACGCTCTTGAGGCCACCGCACCCCGCCACGACTGTGCGCCACCGATCCCTGAGGAAGCCATCGCGGTCGGCGCGTGGCTGCAGTCACCACAGGTGCGACTCCTGCGCGTCAACGGCACGCTCGTCAGCGACCTGCCACATCCAGGAACGCTCTTGCGCGAATTGCCGACCTAGGGCGCTTGCGTTGCGGCGACCCACCGGTCCAAGACAGCGTTGGCCCGACCATCGTCGATCGCGGCGGCGGCGAGTGTCATGGCGGCAGGCAACACCTCATTGAGCACCGGCCACTGCGCGCCGAACTGACCCTGGTGCATCTGCAAAGTCACCAATCCGACTGCAGCATTGACGACGACGACATCGCGCACGGGACCATGTTCACCGGCCAGAAGACGGCGGGCCACCGAGGCGTTGTGCGCGGGGTCACCGCCGCGCAATTGATCAGCACTGGCCGGCGCCACACCCAGAACCGACGGGTCGATCACATCAGGCGTGACCGTGCCGTCGTGGACTCGCCACATCGTGGTGGTCGTGGTCGTGGTGACCTCGTCGAGTCCGTCATCGCCACGAAAGACCAACGCCGTCGCTCCGCGATCGGCCAGCACCTGCGCCATAACCGCAGCAAGACGCTCATCACCACAGCCCACAGCCGACGCGGCCGGTTGCGCCGGATTGGCTAACGGCCCCAGAACATTGAAAACCGTCGGGATGCCCAGTTCACGCCGAACGGGACCAACAAAACGCATGGCGGGATGAAACACCGGGGCAAAACAAAAAGTGATGCCAATGTCGGTGCCCACCCGAGCAACATCCTTAGGGCTCAATTCCAGACTGATGCCCAGTGCTTCAAGCAAGTCCGCTGAACCACACGACGATGATGCTGCTCTGTTGCCGTGCTTGACGACACGAGCACCAGCGCCGGCTGCGACCAACGCCGCCATAGTCGAGACATTCACCGAGTGCGACCGATCACCTCCGGTGCCCACGATGTCCAGAGCAGGCCCTGGCACCTCGATGCGTTGGGCATGCGCCAGCATCGATTGCACAAATCCGGTCACCTCGGCTGCCGATTCACCCTTGGCACGCAACGCCACCAGAAGGGCTGCAGTTCGCGCGGCGCCAGCCTGATCGGTCATCATCTGGTGCATTGCCCACTCGGCGTCTGCCGTTGTCAGGTCCGTGCCCTGCATCAGGACATGGAGCAATTCCGGCCACTGGCGCTCGCCTACGGGCTCCCCCGGTGTGGGTGCTGAGGTCCCGGAGCTCACGAGACGACCTATCCCGCAGCCGGTGCGCCGGCCAACCGCTGGCGGAGTAGATCTGCCACGGCATGAGCCACCGCGATGGAATCCAGCGGGTGTGACACCACGGCATCAGCACGCGCCCAACTGGCCAACCAACGATCCTGCTCTCGACCGGTGAGTACCAAGATTGGCGGGCACTGGTAGACCTCAGACTTCAAGGTGCGGCACACCCCAAGGCCACCAGCGGGCACCGACTCGCCATCGAGAACGATGGCGTCGACGCCACCAGCCTTGACGGTGGAGATCACCAAGGGCTCGGTGGCCACTTCCGTCACCGCCACCACAGGTAATTCCGGTGCTGGTCGGCGACCCAAGGCCTGCACCACCTGAGCTCGGACTGTGGCGTCGTCGCTATAGACCAGCACCCGAAGGGCGGAACGGCTGTCCGTGGGCTGGGTCACAAGCACTCCTGTCAGCTCTGCGGGAAGTCGTCCATCTCACGCGGGGTCTACTGAATGGACGAGCATCTGAGTGCCAGAATAACCGCCGTGGCGACGACAACAGCGGTGAAGGCCCCCAGCACCCCCGGATCGATCAACCGACCGAACCTGGTGGCCGTGGGCACCGTGGTCTGGCTGGCCTCAGAACTCATGTTCTTCGCCGCGCTGTTCGCCATGTACTTCACCAGCCGGGCGGTCAATCCCGCACTGTGGGCCGAGCAGACGCAAAAGCTCAATATTGCCTTCGCATCGGTGAACACCACGATTCTGGTGCTCTCGTCCGTGACCTGCCAGCTCGGTGTATTCGCGGCGGAACGCGGCGATGTCAAGCGGCTTCGCTCGTGGTTCGTCATCACCTTCATCTTGGGCGCCATCTTCATCGGCGGCCAGATTCTTGAGTACTCGAAGTTGGTTCTGGAGAACCTGACGCTGTCGTCCAATGTGTACGGCTCGGCGTTCTACTTGACCACGGGCTTCCATGGTCTCCATGTCACTGGCGGCCTCATTGCCTTCTTGTTTGTTCTGGGTCGCACCTACGCGACTCGGAAGCGCTTTGGCCACGACCAAGCCACCACGGCCATCGTCGTGTCGTACTACTGGCACTTCGTTGATGTGGTGTGGATTGGCCTTTTCGCCACCATCTACCTGATCAAGTAATCCGCCGCCGACCCCGACTGAGGAGCTCGTCCACGTGTCCGCTGGGACCCCACGCCGCCGTCGCCCTGCAGCGGCTGCTGCCCTTGTCACGGTCGGCCTCGTGGCCACCGGTGCCCTCTATGCCGCAGTGGGCTCGATGGCCGCTCCGGCCACCGCCGCCACTGTCGTGTCGCCTGATTTGATCAAGCCAGGCGAGCAGTTGTACAAGGAAGGCTGCTCGTCGTGTCACGGCCTTGATCTGGCCGGTGTTCCCGCCGAATCAGTAGGCAAAGGTGGCGCGCGAGCGAACGGACCAAGTCTGCTGGGTGTCGGTGCGGCTGCCGTGGACTTCCAGGTCTCCACGGGCCGGATGCCCGTTGGTGCCTACGGCAAGCAGGTCGTGAGGGGGCGGTCGAGTTACAACGACGAGGAAGTCGCTGCGTTAGCCGCCTATGTCGCCTCCTTTGCACCGGGTCCGGCGATTCCCAGCGAACAAGACCTGGACTTCAAGGACGCCAACCTTGCTGAGGGCGGTGAGCTCTTCCGCACCAACTGCGCGCAGTGTCACAACTTCGCCGGACAAGGTGGAGCGCTCAGCAACGGCACCTATGCACCGGCCATCAGCCCCAAGAGCCCTCGGCACATCTGGGAGGCCATGCTCACCGGACCCCAGAGCATGCCGGTGTTCGCGGATACCACGGTGAACCCGGATGAAAAGCGGGCCATCATCAAGTACATCACCGCCATCAAGTCCTCGCCCAACCCGGGAGGCGCCCCACTGGGCCGCGTGGGTCCGGTCAGTGAAGGGCTGTTGATGTGGACCATTGGTTTGGGCGCGCTCATTGCGTGCACCGTCTGGTTGGGAGCTAAAGCGCGATGACGCAACATCCATCCAACGAGATTGCCGCGCATGACCAGCATGGTGCGCACGGCGCGCATGGCGAAGACTCACTGCCGGAGATCCCGCATGTGCTGAGGCAGACCGACATTGACCCGCGTGCTGCTCGCCGTGCTGAACGACAAGTCGCCACCATGTTTGGCCTGTCGGCCGTTTCCACAATCCTCTTTGTCGTCGCCTTCGTCGCCGTGAAGAAGGACTCCGTCATCAACCTGCCGGTGATCGGCCCCATCGGTGGTCAAAACTTGGCACTCGGCATGGCCAGTGGTCTCGCGCTGTTTCTGATCGGCGCTGGCGCCATCCAGTGGGCCCGCAAGTTGATGAGCGACGAAGAGATCGTCGACGAGCGCAAGTCCTTCAGCTCGGACGATGAGACTCGGGACGCCGTTGTCGAGAAGTTCCGACAGGGCACTGACGAATCCGGATTCACCAAGCGGCCCATCATTCGTCGCACTTTGCTGGCCGCGATGGCACTGGTCCCGATTCCCGCGATCGTGTTGTTGCGTGACCTCGGCCCCCTGCCGGAGAAGAAGTTCCGGACTACCACCTGGGCCAAAGGCAAGCGCATCGTCGCTGATGTCTCCTACAAGCCCATCCGGCCTGAGGACATCCCCATCGGCGGCCTCGTGGCAGGGGCCCTTCCCGCGGATATCCGCGAGGTGGAGGAGCTGCAGGGCAACCTCAACGAACGCGCGAAAGCCACCATCATCTTGGTCCGCATGGACCCCAGCGAGATTCGCGGGCAGCAAATCCCCGGCGGAGATGTGGACGGCATCATCGCCTTCTCCAAGATCTGCACCCACTTGGGCTGCCCCATCGCCCTGTACCAACAGCGCACCAAGCACCTGCTCTGCCCGTGCCACCAGTCCACCTTCGACCTAGCCGACAAGGGTGATGTCATCTTCGGCCCGGCCGCTCGACGGTTGCCGCAACTGCCCATCGGCGTGGACAATGAGGGCTACCTTGTCGCCACCGGTGACTTCCAAGAACCTGTCGGACCGAGTTTCTGGGAGCGCGGATGACCATCGCCCAGCGCGCAGCCGCCACGACGACCACCTGGATCGACGACCGCATTGGTGCCGGCAAGTGGCTCAAGAAGAACCTCCGCAAGGTATTCCCTGATCACTGGTCCTTCATGTTGGGCGAAATTGCCCTGTACTCCTTCATCCTGCTTCTTCTGACTGGTGTGTACCTGACGCTGTTCTTCAACCCGTCGATGAAGGAAGTCGTCTACAACGGCTCCTACGCGCCATTGAACGGCATCAAGATGACTCAGGCCTACGACTCCACCTTGCGCATCAGCTTTGATGTGCGAGGGGGCCTGCTGGTCCGCCAGATTCACCACTGGGCTGCGTTGCTGTTTGTCTCATCGGTGAGCGTGCACATGCTTCGTGTGTTCTTCACCGGGGCATTCCGCAAGCCCCGCGAACTCAACTGGGTGATCGGCGTCGGCCTGATGACGCTGGCCATCTTGGAGGGCTTCGCGGGCTACTCCTTGCCCGACGACCTGCTCTCCGGCACCGGTCTGCGCATCGCACAGGGCATCGTGCTGGCCATCCCCTTGGTCGGCAGCTATGTCTCCACCTTCCTCTTCGGTGGTGAATTCCCGGGGACGGACTTCATCCCGCGGCTCTATTCGATTCACATCCTGCTGATTCCAGGAATCCTGCTCGGCATGCTGACCGCCCACCTGCTGCTGGTCTGGTACCAGAAGCACACGCAGTTCCCCGGTCCTGGGCGGACAAACAAGAATGTCGTCGGGTTCCCCCTGTTCCCGGTGTATGTCGCCAAGGCCGGTGGCTTCTTCTTCATTGTCTCCGGCGTCATCGTGCTGATCAGCGCGCTCTTCACCATCAACCCGATCTGGATGTACGGCCCCTACACCCCGGATCAGGTCACCGCTGGTTCACAGCCGGACTGGTACATCGGTTGGCTCGACGGCGCTGTGCGCGTTATGCCCAACTGGGAAATCGTTCTGTGGGGACACAATCTGAGCCTGAACATCTTGGTTCCGGCGCTGATCGTTCCCGGCATCATGTTCACCCTGCTGGGCCTGTACCCCTGGATCGAAGCACGCGCCACTGGCGATCGCCGCGAGCACCACTTGCTGGACCGTCCCCGCAACGCCCCCACGCGCACGGCACTGGGAGCGATGGGACTTAGCTTCTACCTGCTGATCTGGATCAGCGGCGGAAACGACCTGATCGCCCAAGCATTTAGTTGGTCGATCAACGCGATCACCTGGACTATTCGCGTCCTGCTGATCGTGCTTCCGCCAATTGTTTTTGTCATCACCCGTCGTGCATGTTTGGGACTGCAGCGCAAGGATCGCGACAAGCTGCTGCACGGTCGCGAAACCGGCATCATCCAGCGCCTGCCCAGCGGGGCTTACCAAGAGGTCCACGCGCCGCTGACGGACGATGCCAAGGCCAAGATCCTGTCCGCCCGAGAGAGCTACTACGAGCCCATCGAAGCCGGGCCTGCGGTGGACGCCAACGGTGTCGCGGCTCCCAAGAAGGGGCGTCTTGCGCGTCGACTCTCAAAGTTTTACTTCGAGCAGCGAGTCACGCCACCCACGGACGAAGAGATCGCGGAGGGTCAGCACCACGCGGCCGACGATTTGGCCACCGTGCGTCCTGCTGGTCAGATCACCTCGGGCCACTAATCGGAGCGGGTACCACCCAAGGCGTGGAGCAACTCCACCTCAAGGGCGGCCACCTTCGGTGCTGCCAGTAGGTCAATGGTTCGCGGGCGCGGCAAGTCAACACTGAACTCGCCCACCACCCGTGCCGGTCGATCGCTGAGCACATAGATCCGATCGGAGAGCAGAACGGCCTCGCGGACATCGTGAGTGATCAGCAGAACGCTCCAGCGCTCGGTGCGCCACATTGATTCCAGCCACAGCTGCAGGTCAGTGCGCGTTAAGGCATCCAGAGCGCCGAAGGGTTCATCAAGCAACGCGATGTTGCGATTTTGGGCGATAGTGCGGGCTAATGCCACCCGCTGTCGCATGCCACCAGAAATCTCGTGCGGGAGCGAATCCGCGAATTCGCTGATCCCGAAGTCCTGAAGCAGGTGTGCGGTGGCAGCGCGAGCGTGACGACGGCGCATCCCTTGCGCCACTTCAGCGCCCAACGCAACATTTCCGCTGACCGTGCGCCATGGCAGCAAGGCATCGCGCTGCGGCATCCAGGCAAAGGGGCGACGCGAGGGCGCCAGTGGTTCGCCGTCGATGAAACAGCGACCGGAATCGGGGTCATGGACACCCGTGAGCAAAGAGAAAAGGGTGGACTTGCCGCATCCACTGGGGCCCAGAATGGAGACGAACTCGCCGCGCCTGACCTGCAACGAGACATCGTCGAGCACCGCCAATGAACCAAAGGTCTTACTGAGGTGCTCCACTGTGATGCCGCGTGCCCCTGCATTAGGTGCTGCCTCGACGGCCGTCATGGCGTCACCGCCTTGACGCCGGCATGCCAGGGCAGGCAAGCGCGCTCCACCGCCGTGACCACCACGAAGAGCACCACGGTGATCACGGCAGAGACCAAGACGCCGGCTAAGACCAAATCGGTACGGAAAGACTTGCTGGCCCCTTGGAGGTAGACCCCTAGGCCGCGTTCCGCGCCGGCATATTCGGCGAAGACGGCGGCCACCACGGCATAGGTGATCGAAATGCGAATTCCGGTGAACAGCGCCGGCAAAGCTCCAGGAAGCCGCAACAGCCGGTATTCCTGCCACCGATTTGCTCCCATGGTTTGCAGCACCGTGACGCTCTCGCGATCGGCGCTGGCATACCCATCAAGAAGCGCGACCACGATGGGGAAGAAAGTGACCAAGGCGATGAGCAACACCTTGGGCAGCAGTCCGAAGCCAAACCAGACCACAAACAACGGTGCGAGGACGACCAGTGGCACTGTTTGGCTGCCAATGAGCAGTGGAAGGACGGCTCGACGAACGGACGGGATCAACTGAATCACCAGTGACAAGAGGAACGCCAAAGTCACCGAAACCGCAAATCCAACCCCTACTTCCACCACAGTGGGCCACAGGCTGCTCGCCAAGTTGATGCGATCACCCCAGCCGGCCGCAACAACCTGCGACAGCGGTGGCAGCACCGTGGGGCCGGGATTGACCAAGCGGGCATAGCACTCCCAGAGCAGGAGAAAAGCGAGCACAGCAATAACTGGCAGAAAAAATCTCGACCACGGCTGAGCAGGCGCCGTGCGCCGACCCTCGGGGTCGGCCGCCGAGTTCATGACCGGCAACCTACCTCAGCGTGACGAATTTGAACCGACGACAATGGTCGCACCTGCCCGCCGGCACTGAGCCGCCACAACCATGGCAGCTTCAAGGAGGTCTCTGTGAGCGCACAGCCGCGGCCATCCGTTCGCACTGGCATCGCCACCGCAGTGCTGCTCGCTGCCGCAGTATTGATGGCCGCAGCAGTTGCCGGTTGCAGCCCGTCGAGCACCTCCTCGACCCCCAACGCGGCAGCCACACCAGCAGCCAGCAGCACGGGCAGGCCGGTTCAGGTCAGTGTGGCGCTCGACTACATCCCCAATACCAATCACATCGGGCTCTATGTCGCACAAGCGCGGGGATACTTTGCACAGGAGGGACTCAAGGTTCGCATCCTGCCGTACGGCACCACGCCTGCTGAGACCCTTGTCGCTAAAGGTGTCGCGAACTTTGGCTACTCCTCCTCCAATGGCGTCGCCTTTGCCCGCCCCGCGGGACTAGCGATCAAGCAGGTCTTTGCCAACATCAGCAAAGCTCAATATGTGCTGGCCTATCGCGCCGATGACCGGTCGATAACGCGCCCGCGGGACCTCGATGGCAAAACCTACGCCGGCTTTGGCACTCCCAGTGAGAACTCCGAGGTCTCCACGGTGATCACGGCGGACGGCGGACGGGGCAAGTTTCGAACCGTCGTGCTCGACACTGCCGCGTACGACGCGGTGTATGCCGGCCGCGCGGACTTCACTATCGCTGCTAGCACCGTGGAGATTGTGGAGGCCGAGAAGATCGGTAGGCCGCTGAAGTTCTTCGTTCCTGAGGATTACGGCTATCCCCAGAACTACTCCAACAATGTGATCTCCAGCGACTCCTACCTGCGAGCCCATCCCGAAGTCACCAAGAGATTCCTTCGCGCGCTGCAGAAGGGCTACCGCTTCGCACAGGACAACCCCCAGCAGGCTGCCGATCTGCTGGTGGCCGCCAACCGCACCACGCTGTCGGACGCCGATCTGATCAGGCGCAGCGCCCAAGCGTTGGTAGACGGCGATTACTTGCGTAACGCTCAAGGCCAGTTCGGCGTGATCGATGCCAAACAGTGGAAGACATTCGGCAATTACCTTTTCGACAAAGGCCTTCTCTTGAGCGGCAGTGGCAAACCGCTCACGCAACGGCCAAACTGGTCCGAGTACTTCACGAATGAATTTGTGCCTGAGAACTGATGGAAACCCGCGCCATCTCGTCCGTGGTGGACGCCATTGCGGCACTGCCGCGCCCCACTCAGCGCCCGCTCATGGTGAGCATCGATGGGCCTTCGGGCAGCGGCAAGAGTCACCTGTCAGCCATGATTGCCGACCAATGCGCCGCCACCGTCATCGCCATGGATGCGATCTATCCGGGCTGGCAGGGACTACAACCGGCCCTCGACATCCTCGCGACCCAAGTACTCCACCCACTGAGTCAGGGCACGACCGCGAGGGTCGACACCTGGGACTGGACAGCCTCTCGCCCAGGACTTCCTCGCGAGATCCGCTGGGACCCCGCAACGGTCATCGTCATCGACGGTGTGGGGTCGGGGTGTCGAGCCGCTCGCCCCTACCTGGATCTGCTGATCTGGGTGACGGCCGACGAATTCACACGGCGACAGCGCGCCCTGTCGCGCGCCGATTGGCGCGAGTCCACGCAGTGGCAGAACTGGGCCGAGCAGGAGAATCGGTACTTCAGGGACGACGACCCACGCGGTGCCGCCGACATTCACCTGATCACGGATCACTAAACCCCTCGGGGCGTGATGGCGAGGCGCCTAGGTCAACGCCGAGCGCGCTGACCAGGCATTCCACGAGAGGTTCCAGTCTCCCCAACCATTGGTCAGCGTCATGGGCTTGCTCCCCCCGGAGTACTGCACAGGGTCGCCCACCTTGAGGTAGCTAAACAACCAGCGTGCATTCGACATGCTCATGCCGGTACACCCGTGACTGACATTGGCGCGCCCCTGCGATCCCACTGACCATGGCGCCGCGTGCAGGAATTCGCCGGAATTGGTCAGCCGCATCGCATACTCAACTTTGAGGCGATAGGCGTCCGAGGAGTTGGCCGGAATATCCACGGTGGTGCTGTCCATGATGCGGAAGCGTTCCTTGCCCATAACGACCTTGGTGCCCGTGCGAGTCGGAAACCCGACCTTTCCGGTGGTGATCGGAATGTCACGAACCACAGCACCATCGGTCACGACCTTCAGACGGTGAGTGTCAATGCCCACCGTTACTACCGTCCGCCGACCCACCGAGAAGTTACGCACCACCGTGCCCTGACCGGTTTGGTCATTGCCAATGCGCAGGCCGCTTAAGGAGGCGCGCACCGTGACATCAGTGCCAGCGGGCCAGTAAGTACGGGGTCGCCAGTGGACCTCGGTGGCGCTCACCCATCCCCACGAGCCAGTCACCACTGGCGTGGAGGTCACCGAGAGAGCGCGTTCGACAGCAGCTCGATCAGATGGTGCACGGCTGAGCCGCACGATCACCGGCATTCCCACGCCCACTGTGGCGTTCTGCGCCGGTGAGACGGACGCCCGCACCACCTTGGCGGCCCGCACCTGGAACGACGCTACGGAGGTCGTGGACAGTCCCCGACCATCCACCGCTGTCGCAGATGCCTGGTATTGCGCACCGAAGGGCAGAACAGCCCCCGCCGCCTGCCACGACACTCGATCAGGACTCAAGGCCCCGGCCAGAGCGACACCGTTGTTGTCGACAACGGACACTCGAGTCAAAGTTCCGCCAGCAGCGACCACGCGAAAACGCGTATCTGGTGTCACGGCGGCCTGTGAATCCCCCGGCACGAACAGCACCCGCGCCGACGATGGGGCTGGGCCCTGAGCCAGCAACGAAGTATCGGAGAGATCGCTGGTCACGCCGGCTGACCCTGAACCAGATGCCGCACCGGTGGCACCCTTGTTGCTGCCAGCGGCCGGACTACACGCGGCCACTAGGCCAATGATCAACACAGCGGCAATAAGGCCGCGGCCACCCACCAGTGGGCGCCACGACACTGGAGCAGCAGGGGAAGCAGCCGACACGCTTCTCATTATGCGCCGAGAACTGCGATTTCCACGCCTTGGCACCATGGCAGAGGACTTACGGCGCGATGTGCTGAGTCCGGTAGTACTCAAAGACCAGGCCCACCAGCGCCAGCATGAGGCCCAGAATCCCGAGGAAGAACAGCCACCAGCCAACGATCAAGCCGGTCCCGGTCAAAGCAGCGAAGAACCCCACCGGCAGGGGCGACCACGAGTTAGGGCTGTAGAAGCCGTACTCGCCGGCAAAGTCCTCTACATCGAAGTCGCCCTCCTCGGGGCGCGGTCCGATCTGTCGGCCGGTGAACAGCAGGTAGAACCCGACCAAGAAGACCATTCCGCCGGTCAGGGCCAGCGCAGTAGTACCGACGGGCTCACGGCTCAGCCAGAAATACAGCCCGCCCAAAACGGCATACAGCAGCGCGCCGAGCCCGAAGAGGTAGCCCTCAACCTTCATCGCACAGCTCCCTTGGCAGCCATCTGTGCCTCGATCGAAGCGAACTCAGGGTGGTTGAGGTCGAAAGCCGGACTTTCGGAGCGCACCCGCGGTAGCGACACAAAGTTGTGCCGGGGCGGCGGACACGATGTCGCCCACTCCAGCGATCGTCCCCAACCCCAAGGGTCGTTGACCGTGACTTTCTGGCCCGTGCGGGCGGTCTTGATGACATTGGCCAGGAAGAACAGGGTGGACAGACCCAGCAGAAGAGAACCTGCGGACGACACTGCATTGCCCCAAGTAAATCCGTCCTGGGGCAAGTAGTCGGCGTAGCGCCGCGGCATGCCCTTGATTCCCAGCCAATGCTGAATCAAGAAGGTGGTGTGGAAACCAATGAACAGCGTCCAGAAGTGCCAGTTGGCCAATCGCTCATCAAGCATCTTGCCGGTCATCTTGGGCCACCAGAAATAGAACCCGGCAAACATGGCAAACACCACGGTGCCAAAGACCACATAGTGGAAGTGGGCCACGACGAAGTAGGTGTCCGACAAACTGAAGTCCAGCGGCGGAGCCGCAAGAATGATGCCCGTCAGGCCACCAAACAAGAAGGTCACCAAGAAGCCCACGCTCCACAGCATCGGTGACTCGAAGGTGATGGAACCGCGCCACATGGTCCCGATCCAGTTGAAGAACTTCACACCGGTGGGTACCGCAATCAACATCGTCAAAGCCGCGAAGAATGGCAACAGGACACCGCCGGTGACATACATGTGGTGCGCCCACACCGACATAGACAGCGCAGCGATCGCGATCGTGGCAAAAACCAAGCCCTTGTAACCAAAGACCGGCTTACGACTGAACACCGGAATGATCTCGGAGACGATGCCAAAGAATGGCAACGCCAAGATATAGACCTCAGGGTGACCGAAGAACCA
>DPWC01000052.1 GCA_003529305.1 Actinomycetota bacterium | reverse complement strand
GGTGGCGGACCAGCCCGAGGCCTGCCAGCGATCGTCACTGACACCCACTGCTGCGATGGGCAACAGCGATCCCGCCAAAACGGCTAGATCGGAGGCGATCATCGTCGGTCGCATGCGCACATCGGCCCGCAGGAGGTCGTGGATATCGGTGACTCCCGTGAGCACCACGAGGCCGTCGTAACCGCTATTCACAGCGCCAGCGATGTCGGTATCTAGCCGATCGCCCACTACGAGGGGTCGTCGCCATTGACGCTGCTGCGCGGCCCAGTGAAACAAGGTTGCCTCGGGCTTGCCCGCCACCGTTGGGCGCACTCCGGTGGCCTCGTGCACCGCTGAGACAAAAACTCCGTTGCCTGGGGCAGCGCCCCATGGCTGCGGAAAAGTGCGGTCGAAATTCGTGGCGATGAAGTGCGCGCCGCCGGATATCCAGTAGCTGGCCCATGCCAGATCGCGCCAGCCTACATCGGCTCCGAAGCCGATCACCACGGCACTCGGGCGTGGTGGCTCATTCGCCCTGGGGTGCTGCTGGGGTGTGCGGAGAGGAGTCAGGCCAACGGCACGCAACGCCTCGGCTACGCCTTCGCCGCCTACGGCATGCACTGATGCCCCTGCCTCCACGAGTCCCTGCGCGATGGCTGCAGCCGCTCCAGCCGATGTCGACACAGTGGATGGCGTGGCAGCGATCCCCAAGGTCTGAAGATGGGCAGCAACAGCGCCCGGAGGGCGGCTCGCATTGTTGGTCACGAAACACGCAGGCAAGCCGCATGCCTGCGCAGTGTCCAGCGCCTCAGCGGCGCCTGGTACGGCGTCGTTGCCGATATAGACGACGCCGTCAAGATCCATCAAGAGGCCGTCGTAGCAATCGGCAAGGCGAATCGTTGCCTCAGTCATCGTCACCTGTGTGCACTATGGGGCTTGGATCTTGCATCTGCGCCGCACGCAACTGGTCGGCGTAATGACGCAGATCAGGTCGCAGTGCACAGGCCCGCGTCAGAGCCTCTACCGCATCGCCGTGTCGATCCAGCAGCAGCAGACTCCTGCCGAGTCCAAACCACGCTGCGGCCTCCTCCGGTTGCCGATCCACCCATTCCTGATGTCGAGCAATCGACTGGGTGGCTTGCCCGGCCTCCAAAAGTGCGCTGGCCAATGCCGACAAGATCGCCGCATCTGTGGGATCGGCCGCGTGGGCACGCTCGAACCACTGCGCGGCAGATCGAACATCGCCAGCACTGTGGTGCTCTACTCCCAGGAGGAAATAAGAGGTGGCATCAATGGATGACGCCGCGACGCCCTCATCCCCACTCACACTGGCATTTTCGCCGATTTTCAGCGACGCAGTGCCCATACTGCGGATTCTGCAGCCGTCAAGTGGTCATGTGCGACGGGACAATCTGCGCAATTGGTCAACTTCGACTTCCCAACGACTCGCCGCTCCGCTCGGCGATCGCCAGAACCGACGACGCAGCGATCCTTGAATGTCCACGACATCGCCACGGTGCCAGGCCTTGGCCTTGCGACGGCCAGCAGCAGTCCAGATGGCGCAGTCCAAGGCATCGCTGCGGCCCTCAGGTCGCGGAACGACCACGCGCACTGTGACGACCTCATCGCCACTGGGAAGAACACGCGACAACGGCTCCTGAGACAAGGTGCCGATCAGTCGTACCTCATTGATGGTCTCCACCGATAACGGCGGTGTGTGTGCCATGAAACCTCCTTTGTGACGGAGATTGTCTGGCTCGCCGTCGATCCGGAGCGCTCCTGCTCCACAACTGTGGAGATCAGGGGGTGGGGAAAGTCCGACCGTTACCTCGCGATGGTGGAAGGTTGCCCTTCCACCCCGCTTAATCGTCGTGGAGATCGAGGACCTGAAAAACCTCGTTGTCGCCAGCGGCACTCTGCGGATCACTGACCGGACCATCGGGCGATCGAGGAACATCGCCTAACTCGCTGGCGCGCTCCTCAGCATCAGTGAGTCCCTCGGGGTCTACCGCCGCCGCCTTAAGGAACCACTGTCGAGCATCATCGACGCGTTGGACCAAGAGCAATGCCTCCGCATAGGCATAGCGAAGCCGCGGACCCCACTCGAGATCGTCTTGCGCCAATTCGGGCACCTGCACGGTCACCAGCGCAGCGTCATGTTGACCGAGATCGTGTCGCGCTCCCGCGGCGACGATGCGCAGTTCCACCGTGGTCGCCAGAGAGATCCCAGCCGGTGCCGAACCCGCGATTTCTAGGGCCCGCTCCGGTCGTCCGAGCGCGCGCTCACAGTCGGCGATCACCGCCAACTGCTCATTCGAACCGGTCATTCGTCGAGCCGCCCGCAATTCGGTCAATGCTTGGGCGAAATGCCCCGCTCGGTAGGCCGCGAGACCTGCAGCCTCGCGCACCACACCTATCCGGCCAGCCCGCCGCACAGCAGCCTGGGCGTGCTCCCACGCAAGATCGGGATCCTCATCAATGCATCGAGCGGCCATCACCAAGTGCTTGGCTACCCAGCGGGCGTTGTCCATCGATAGCGGCCGCAGGTCGTCTTTGATGAAGTCCTCGCCGAGTTCATCGCCAGTGATGTCCTCTGGCAAGTCCGGCCACAGTCGCTCGCGTGGCTCGGCTTGTTGATCGTCGCGACGAGGGGGACGCGCATCACCACCACGCGAGCCACGGGAATCGCCACCACGCGAGCCACCTGAGGGTGCGCGACGATCAGTCGGCCGCCGCTCGTTCTCTGATGCGTTCACACCCTCATCCTGTCGCTGTGAAAATGTCTCAAAACCGCCCACGGTGAAGCCCATACATATGAGTCGAGGGCCGCTTCCGCAAGGGAAACGGCCCTCGACATCAAAGAATGTCCGGCGGCGTCCTACTCTCCCACCCCGTCACCAGGGCAGTACCATCGGCTCTGAAGGGCTTAGCTTCCGGGTTCGGAATGTAACCGGGCGTTTCCCCTTCGACATGGCCGCCGAAACTCTATGGAGATGTCAATCAGTTCCCGACCGCATCTCGGGAACCGCACAGTGGACGCGAAGCATGTTTGTGGCAAGTCCTCGGCCTATTAGTACCGGTCGGCTGCATGCGTTACCGCACTTCCACCTCCGGCCTATCAACCCAGTCGTCTAGCTGGGGGCCTTACCAGGTTAACCCTGTGGGAAAGCTCATCTTGAAGCCGGCTTCCCGCTTAGATGCTTTCAGCGGTTATCCGTTCCGAACGTAGCCAATCAGCAGTGCTCTTGGCAGAACAACTGACACACCAGAGGTTCGTCCGTCCCGGTCCTCTCGTAC
>DPWC01000088.1 GCA_003529305.1 Actinomycetota bacterium | reverse complement strand
GGTGGCTGACACCGCCACCTCGCGTGGCCTGAATGCTGCGGTCAGTGCCGGCGAGGTGGCGGTGTCAGCCACCAGTGCACCTGTACCCAAGGTGAAGGCTGAACCAGTGGCGCCCAGCCAGCCAGCAACAGTGGTGACTACCGTCGCCGCGCTAGAGCCCTCGTTAGTGATGCGCACGACTCCTGTAGGCGAGGACGGCACCCATACAGGTTGCGACAGTGCACGAACTCGGCTGTAGAGCACAGAGCGCCCCGACGGCGCAGGGCCCGCTGGTGCGCTGATGCTCAAGGACCCTCCTGCGGTAGCCCCTTGGGCGCGCACGACCAGTGCTAGGCCACCCACTCCTGTTCGCGGCACACCTGCAGCACCACCAACGACAAGGTCAACAAATTCGCCAGCAGGAATGGTGCGAGCACTGCCTACCGCGCGTGGTTCAACAGGGTTTAACAACAAGCCGCCAATGGGCAGGAAATACCCCTGCACTGTGGCGCGAATCCACTGCGCACCGAAAGTCGATGCCACTGAAATGCGGCCATCAGATCCCAGCGGCACCACCATCTGGGTTTGCGCCGTGCCTCCAGATGCCACGAACGACGCCATGGCCAAGCCTGGCGGGTCGTCGGACGAACCCACATAGACCCGGGTCGGTGCATTGGAACGGAGCTGCAGATCTAGCAGCACTGCGGTCGCGCCCGATGCGGGCACGCCAGCGTGCCCGGCGATCTCCACGGCCATCAAATTCGTCACCGGATCGGCTAGGCGTGCCTCCAATCGGCAAGGCCTACTTCCGGACACTCCAACACCCGTGGCGGTATCGATCACGGTAGTCGCCGGCAACGGCATAAATTGCTGATTCACCACGGAAGCAGTCCCTGCCGCCGCGGTCCCTATCGCGGGACACGGTCCACCCGGCTTGAGTGCCTTTCCGGTGTAGAACGAGGTGAATGCTGCTGCACCATCCCAGGTGAACGAGATGTGCACATGGTCGCGGTGACAAGTGGTGTCATAACCCGATTCCGGGTGAGAAGCGCATGTCTTGTATGGCGTCCACCCGCGCGCTGGGTCGTAGGTGCGCCAGATCTTGTTATTCCAGATGATGTACATCACGCCCATGCGTCGGGCCATCGCGTACGCGTTGCCTTGACCGTCCTTGGCTAACAGCCACGCAATGAACGCATTGGCTTGTGCGCGCTCGTCAGCACGGCGCACGCTCACCATCCAGTCGAGTGCGCGGCCCTCATGGTGCTCGCTGATGCCATGACAGCCGTAGCGAGGGATATAGATGACATGGTCCCCATAGGTGGCCAGCAGAAGTTTCTTCACAGCAACAACACCAGGGCGCGGAATGGGATCGCACAGACTTTGACCCTGATAGGTCGGCAATGGCTCAATGTCGGCACCAAAGGTGCGAGTTTGCGGCACCGGTGTTCCCACGGCGGCCTGAGAAGGCAGCGCCGTCAGCGCCCCGCCGGTGAGGGCGAGGATGAGTCCGGCCAGCATCAGCCAGCGCGCAGGGAACCGGGGCATGAAAGCTCTATCGGCAGCAGGGGAAGGGGTGCTTAAGCCCCCCTACGATAGGTCGGCCGGCTAGGAGATGGCCGGATTGCCACGGCTCCGCGCGGGTCTTCCTAAGGACTTCGCCTCATGCTCGTGGCCCCCGGCCACGACCGTGACGCAGAACAGCGCAGGTGAAGGAGACAGGGTGTTAGAGGACAGCGAGATTGAGCGCATCTTGGTGGTCACTGCGCATCCTGACGATGTGGACTTCGGCGCCGCCGGAACTGTGGCCTCATGGACTGCCAAGGGCTTCGCGGTGTCGTATTGCATCGTCACCGATGGCGGCGCCGGCAATGCTGACCCCGCGATCCCGCGCAGCGATGTTCCCGCGCTGCGTCGCGCAGAGCAGGTGGCCGCCGCTCACGAAGTCGGCGTGAGTGATGTGCGATTTCTTGGTTACCTCGATGGCGAGCTGTATGTGACTCACGGACTTCGTCGTGACATCGTTCGAGTCATCCGACAGGTTCGGCCACAGCGCATGCTCATTCAAAGTCCTGAGCGCAACTGGGAGCGTCTAGGGGCTTCCCATCCCGATCACCTCGCGGCCGCCGAAGCCGCGATGCAGGCCATCTACCCAGATGCCCGCAATCCGCACGCGCACACCGAGTTACTCAATGACGAAGGGCTCGAGCCGTGGACGGTTCGCGAAGCCTGGCTGATGGCAGATGCGCGACCGAATCATTGGGTGGACATCAGCAGCCATGCCCCGGCCAAGTTCGCGGCACTGCGGGCGCACCACTCACAGACCTCTCACATGGAGGATCTAGAAGGCATGCTCACCACATGGATGAGCGGTGCCGCACAAACAGCTCGCGACAACGGACACGACCTTCCCGAAGGTGCCCTCGTTGAGGCCTTCAGAGTGGTCAGTACCGGGTAGGCGCTAACCGGTCGTGGGTCCGACGAAAACCGCCACGATCACATTGAGCAGGGTCAGACCACCGATAGCTGCCCACACCGCGACCGGCACCGCAGGCTTCTTACGGTTCAACAGCACCAGAATCAGTATCACCAACAACGCCGCGGACTTGATGCCAACAGCGGTGTTGTTGACGGCCTCAACGCCCTCAGCAGCATTGGCTTCATTCAGGCCCACAAGGGCGATGCCGGTCACGACCTGTGTCAGGCTGCCATGGAACATCGCGGCATTGACCGACTTCTCCTTGGCGGTGAACTGGGTGAACCACCCGCCGAACAAAGCGGCCAAGCCGATGAAGTGCAGGACGAGAAAAATATTGATGGCGATCTGCATGCCAACACCGTAATGCCGAGCACTCGCCTATTGGCGCAACCGCTCCGTCAGTGACCACACGGCCTCTTGCTCCTCAGCAGTCGGCGACCAACTTCCTGCCGCTGCGTTACTGCGCACCTGCTCAGCACTGGTCGCGCCAGCGATCACGCTGGACACTGGC
>DPWC01000101.1 GCA_003529305.1 Actinomycetota bacterium | reverse complement strand
GGCAACTGAGGTCCGAAACGCGCTGGTGGCGGGCGGTCAAAGCGTGACTGCTGCATCAGTGGAGCAGCAGGTGCGTGCCCTCCAGCCGGTTGCTCCTCGCGGACATCTCTATGACTTAACCACGCAGGTGCTAGCGGAGTTGTCGGGGTACTCCGTTCTTGAACCGGTGATGGCTGATCCATTGGTCACGGATGTGGTGATCAATGGAGCTGATTCCGTGTGGATCGATCGAGGCGAAGGGATGGTGCGCACACCCTTTCGCTTCGCCGACGACGATCACCTCCGCGATGTTGTGGTGCGGTGGGCAGCGTCTGTCGGCCGACGACTTGATCAGGCGCAACCGTTTGTTGATGCCGGTTTGAAAGATGGCCACCGACTGCACGCCGTTTTGCCACCGTTGGCGCCACGGATCTGTGTGAGCCTGCGCTTGCATCGACCGCAATCCTTCTCCTTGCGAGATCTGGAGGTTGCGGGATCTCTGGGGGCCGACGGCTATCAGTGGCTGTGCGCCTTGATGGCGGCACGATGCGCATTCCTGATCACGGGTGGCACGGGATCGGGTAAGACCACGGTGTTATCTGCCTTGTTGAGTGAGGTTCCTCCGACGCAGCGGATTGTTCTGGTGGAGGACACTCCTGAACTGTTCCCCCAGCACCCTCATGTCGTGAGTCTTGTAGCTCGCCATGCCAATGCGGAAGGCATGGGCGCTATCGGTCTGGAAGTACTCATTCGGCAGGCGTTGCGAATGAGACCGGATCGATTAGTGGTCGGTGAGGCTCGTGGCGCGGAACTCATTGATCTGCTGAGTGCTCTGAACACTGGTCATGAGGGCGGATGCGGCACGATGCACGCGAACAGCCCAGCTGATGTGGTCGCGCGAATCGTGGCGTTGTGTTCCCGGGGTGGTTGGAGCGCTCAGACATCTTTGGCGCAATTGACGGCAGCGATTGATGCGGTGGTGCATGTGGTGCGCGAGCCTGACGGCAGTCGGCGTCTGAGCAGCATCGGGGTTGTTGTTGGTGATCTGGGCAAGCCAGCTGAGGTCGTGACGGCAGTGCAGTGGTCCAGCGACGGTCGCGCACACCTGGGTCCAGGTGGTGAGAGATTGCTGGCGCGTCTTTCCCATGGCCAGGGGGTGCTGTGATCACGGCTGCTACTGCCGTCGCTCTCGCGGTGTGGCTGTAGCTGGCGTCTCCGGCATCCCAACGAACCGTTCGGCTTGTTTCTGGATCCGGTGAACCAGCGGGTGACTTCGCCGAGCAGCTATGGAGAAGGCGTCCGGTGTCCGCACATCGCCGTCGACTACAGATGCTGCGCACCGTCGCTGACCTTCTGGAGGTGTGGGCATCGGCCGTGGCGGTGGGCATGCCGGTTCATCAAGGGTTGGACGAGGCGTGGCAGGTCGTGGGGATCCCACTGAGGAACGGCAGCGACAACGGTGACCGGTGGAGTGTGCTGGCCGATCCGGCAGTGCCGGCGACGCGTTTGCCACAGTTGTGTTGGCAGCTACATCGCTCGGCGGGGATTGCTATCGGACCTGTCCTGCACCGGTGTGCTGAATCGGTTCGCGATGAGATCACTATGGCCGAAGAGGCGATGGCCCAGGCGGCGGCACCACTAGCAACGGCGCGACTGCTGGCGGCGTTGCCGATTGCGGGCCCACTGCTTGGCGCGGCTGTGGGAGCCGATGTCGTGGCTGTCCTTTTCGGCACATCGATAGGTCGAGCCTGCCTGATTGTCGGACTTGGTTTAGATCTCTTAGGGCTGTGGTGGATGCGCCGCATCGTTCGAGCTGCCGGTCGGTCCTCATGAAGCGACCGTCCCAGCGACTGGCGCGCTGGCAGTCAGCACACGGGGCCGAATACGCAGTATCGGTCCAAAGGCCACCGACATGGGCGTGGACTGATCCGCTGGTGATCCGCGCATCCGTCATCAGCGCAGCAGTTGTGGCCTGGATAGTTGCGCCAAGCTGGCCGGTAGCGGCACTGGGGCTGCTGGCTGTTTTGATCGCCCCGTCTTGGCTGGCCAAGTTGGAAACACAATCTGTTCGTCGACGCCGCACTGAGCTTCAGGCGGCTCTTCCGCTGGCCGTGGATCTTCTGGCAGCGGCGTTATCAGCGGGCCTGCCGGTCATGGAGGCAGTTGGCGAAGTGGCACGAGTGATCCCCGGCCCATTGGGGGATGACTTGACCCAGTGGGAACAGTTGCTGCGGATGGGTGCCGGTCATCACCAACTGCACTCGCAGGAGATGACATCGCTGGCTCAAGTGCTCGGAGTTCTCGAGCGTTCGCAGCGGTGGGGTGCTTCCGCATCAGAGGAACTGCTGCGATTTGCACGCCAGATGCGCATGGAGCAGAGGCGGCGTGGGGAAGCCGAAGTGCGAAAGATTTCAGTGCGAACGGCAGGACCTCTGGGTCTGTGTTTTCTCCCCGCGTTCATCGCCCTGGTGGTGGTGCCTGCTGTATACGGCGCATTGTTGCCGATGTCGTTGAGCTGAGAGTTGTCCACAGAGGTGGTCATGCACCACCGAACCGCGCGTGGAGGTGGGCCACCTGCCATCGCTGCATCGTTAGCGCGTCCACCGTCAATGATCCGGCCGATGCCGGGAATGAGAGGTCGCTCCATGGATCAATCACTTGTGAAAACACCCCAAGTTGCGCAGGCTCGACGCCGGGATCTCAGGCACTGGTTGCTTCGACGCGTCAGCGGTCAGGCGGGAATGGCAACGGCCGAGTACGCGGTCGCCACGGTGGCAGCGTGTGGGTTTGGCGGGTTGCTCTACAAACTCCTGACCGGCTCTGCCGTGCAGCAATTGCTCGCCGATCTGCTGCAGCGGGCGCTTTCGTTTCTGTTCTAGAGCGATGAGGTGGCTGAGGGATCCGCGTGATCGTGGGTCTGTGATTGCGGAGTTCGCCTTCGCTTTGCCGGCTGCAGTTCTTGTGACGGCCTTCCTCGTGATGTGCCTGACCACGGCAGCTCAGGTGGCGCGGTGTCACGAGGCAGCGGTAGCAGTGGCCCGGGCGATCGCACGCGGTGAGTCACCAGCGGCAGTGGCCTCGCTGCAAACGGCGTTGGTCCCGCGTGGTGCGCGGATCACCTCAGTCATTGATGGACAGTGGATTCAGGTGGCTGTGCAATGGCAGCCACCTGAGGCGGCGGGAAGGCCATGGTTCCCACCGCTGGTTACTCGTGCCGTGGCGATCGTGGAGCAGTAATGGTGCGCTCGCGCATCCGGCGATGGCCAAAACCATCGCATGCTGGTCAATGGCCGTCCCGTGCGGATCTCGAGCGAGGGTCAGGCTCCGTCGTCGTTGTCACCATCATCGCGTTCCTTGCTGCAACAACTGCTGTTGTCTTACCTCTCGTTGTAGGTCCAGTTCTCCGTAATTCATTGCAGGCAGCGGCGGACTTCGCGGCGATTGGCGCGGCGACGGCGATGTCGCAGGGATCCGCAACGGCGTGCGATCTCGCTGCCGAGATTGTTGGCCGAAACGAGGCCAAGGTGGTGTCATGCCAGCGCTTTGGCGACACTGTCGAGGTCGTTGTGACAGCCCGAAGGGTCCCGGGGATCCTGCAGCGTTGGGGAAGTTGGCGTGCCGTCGCCCGTGCGGATGACGGTGCGAGTTAACCCATGCGGGCGCCATGCGCGGAACTGTTTGCCACCGATTTTCTGGGTTGCGGCCCACATTTGCGCTGCCGACTGGTGTAATCGGCCCGTGCGCATCTCGACAGCAGAAGCTGATGGCCGGTCCTTCGTGGCCGTTGAGGGTGACTGCGATGTGCACACCTCGGGCGCTTTGCGTGAAGCGGTCAAGAATGCTCAAGCGGCCACCGGCGATGTTGTCATCGACCTTGCCGGTGTCGACTTCATGGACTCCACGGGCCTCGGTGTTCTTGTCGGTGCCTTGACTCGATCACGCGAAGCAGGGACCACGCTGGAGTTGGCCCGTCCAGGGGAGCGCGTTCTGCGCCTTTTGCAGCTGACCGGGCTTGACCAGCAATTCACTGTCACGACCTAGCCCTGGGGTCCTTCGCGCTCCAGTAAGGCCGATCAGTCCTCTCTCTGAACCCGCGTTGCCTGCGTCACAGTGGTCAGCCTTGTGAAAAAGTGCCGGAAAACCCTTGCCTAGAACGGGGAGCCTTCCGAAGTTGGCCCCGGGTGGCCCATAAGATCAGCGCGCCTGCGAGGCCTGATCCACGCGGGGAATGACACCGTGCCCTCCCTCGAGCCCTCCCACTTCATGGGGCCGTGCGGCGGGCCTCATCCGAGGAGACTGAATGTCCGGGAACCTTCTCGCCGTTGGCGAGATCTCCCTCAAGGGAACGAACCTCACCTACATCTACATCGTTGCCGCCATCGCGGTAGCGGCGCTGTTGGTGGCGTTCGCACTGGTGCGCCAAGTGCTGGCGGCCAGTCAGGGCAGCGAGAAGATGCAAGAGATCGCCGCTGCCGTGCAGGAAGGCGCTTCGGCGTACCTGAACCGGCAGTTCAAGACGCTGGCGATTTTCGCTGTGCTGGTCTTTGGACTGCTTTTCCTGTTGCCTGCTGACACCTTCTCGGAGAAGCTCGGCCGCTCGATCTTCTTCATTGTTGGAGCAGTGTTCTCTGCCATCACCGGTTACATGGGCATGTGGCTGGCTGTTCGCGGCAATGTCCGCGTGGCAGCGGCCGCCAATGAATCTGGTGAGCAAGCTGCCACCAAGATCGCCTTCCGCACCGGTGGTGTGGCGGGAATGTTCACGGTGGGCTTGGGCCTGCTGGGTGCTGGCGTGGTGGTGATCGTCTACAAGGAGAACGCCCCCACGGTCTTGGAAGGCTTCGGCTTCGGTGCCGCCCTGCTCGCGATGTTCATGCGTGTGGGTGGTGGCATCTTCACCAAGGCTGCTGATGTGGGCGCTGACTTGGTTGGCAAGGTCGAGCAGAACATTCCAGAAGACGACCCGCGTAACGCCGCCACCATCGCCGACAATGTCGGTGACAATGTGGGCGACTGCGCCGGTATGGCCGCCGACCTCTTTGAGTCTTACGCCGTGACGCTTGTCGCTGCTTTGATCCTGGGTAAGGCCGCCTTCGGAACGCAGGGCCTGGTCTTCCCGCTGATCGTTCCGGCGATTGGTGTGGTCACCGCCGTCATTGGCATCTTCGCGGTGACGCCGCGCCCTGGCGATCGCAATGGCATGGCAGCAATCAACCGAGGCTTCTTCCTCTCGGCCATCATCTCGGCGGTGCTGGTCGCCGTTGCGGCGTGGCTCTACCTGCCCAAGACCCTCCGCGGTCTGCAGATTCCGGCTTCTCAGCTGCGCGAACTCATCGGTGGGCGTGAAGAACTGCTCACCTTGAACCCGCGGATCTTCGCCGTCATTGCGGTGATCATCGGCATCGTGTTGGCCGCTGTCATTCAGCAGCTCACCGGCTACTTCACCGAGACCAACCGCCGCCCCGTGGACGATGTCGCCAAGACCTCGCTCACCGGCCCGGCAACCGTGATCCTCTCCGGCTTCTCCTTGGGCCTGGAGTCAGCGGTGTACTCCGCCATCGTGATTGGTGCTGCGGTCTACGGCGCCTTCCTGCTCGGCCAGGGCGTGCTGCTGCTCTCGCTGTTTGCCGTCGCCTTGGCCGGTACCGGTCTGTTGACGACGGTGGGTGTCATCGTGTCGATGGACACCTTCGGGCCGGTCTCAGACAACGCGCAGGGCATCGCTGAGATGTCTGGTGATGTGGACCAGAACGGTGCAGCGATCCTGACCAGCCTCGACGCGGTCGGTAACTCCACTAAGGCCATCACCAAGGGCATCGCGATCTCGACAGCGGTGCTCGCGGCGACGGCTCTGTTCGGCTCCTTCACGGATTCGGTGAGCAAGGCCGTGCAGAACGCAGGCGTGACGCAGGCGCAGGATGCCGCGTTGAGCCAGTACGAGCGTCTGCAGTACTTCGGCGTGCTCAATGTGGGTGATCCGAAGAACTTGGTGGGCCTGCTGATCGGTGCCGCCATCGTCTTCCTGTTCTCCGGCTTGCTGATCAACGCGGTAAGCCGTGCAGCCGGGGCGATCATCTTCGAAGTGCGTCGTCAGTTCCGCGACGACCCGGGAATCATGGCGGGTACCTCGAAGCCGGCTTACGGTCGTGTGGTCGACATCTGCACGCGTGACTCGTTGCGCGAATTGGCTACCCCCGGCTTGATCGCCATCCTCACCCCGATCGCCGTTGGCTTCGGCTTGGGTATCGGCGCCCTGGGCTCCTACCTGGCTGGCACGATCGCTGCTGGAACGCTGATGGCGGTCATGTTGTCGAACTCCGGTGGAGCGTGGGACAACGCCAAGAAGTT
>DPWC01000107.1 GCA_003529305.1 Actinomycetota bacterium | reverse complement strand
TTCGATGCGGATGAATTGGCGACGATCAAGGCGACCACCATGCGCGATCTGATGTGTCGGCACTTTGATCTCGACGGCGTCATTGCTGACGAGGCATTTCGACCCGTGACTTTGTGGGAGAACTGATCGATGCCTGGCTCAGCGAGCACCGTGGACACCGTTGTCGCAGCGAACTCCACCCTGCCCAATGGCCTTGCCGTGGCGCTGTGGGCTCCACGATCGGGCGCTGATCTGCCCGTGGTTGTGCTCATTCATGGCTCCCATACCCATCCGGGGATGTACAACGACTTGGCCTCACTCTTGGCGGATCGCGGTTTTGTTGTTGTTGCTCCAGAGCAGGAGCGTGAGGTCTTCGGCGACAAGGCGTACTACCCGCAGCAGGCCTTCGTCAATTGGGCACTGGATTTTGCTGCAGCAGAGAATCAGCGGCCTGATTCGGTGGTGCATGGCCGCCTTGACCTGACCAAGAGTTACCTGATCGGTCATTCCATGGGTGGCGGAACAGCACTGGGCATCACCGGAGATTTCGACCAGTTCGGCTTAGTCGTCGATCCGTGGTCGCGCCCGGAATCCCTGATTGCCACTGTGGTGATGGGCACCCACAACATTCCTCCGCCGCGTACAGGCGATCCCATCCCGGTGACCAACAAGGTGCCGTTGGCGTTCTTCCAAGGTTCCATCGATTCTGTGGTCACGCTGGATCAATCCGAGCGCACTTTCGCGGTGGTCAATGGGGTGACACCGAGAATGTTTGTCACTGTTGAGGGTGGCAACCACTTCTTCATGACAGATGTCGACAACCCGCCGGGTGTCAATGAGGACAAGGCGGCGATGGGCCTAGCCCAGGACTTGAGCGTGCATTCCGTGGCGCACTGGATTGTTGTGTGGTTTCGCGCGGCTGCTGGCGATGCGATGTCTCGTGAGGCGTTGATGGACCGCGGCCCACTGTTGGAGCCGCATCTCAAGGCGACGATCGTCGAGTGATTTCGTGGGTGCCCAACCCGATGAGCAGCACGATGGCACCCAGCGTCCATACCCGCAGCGACAGCGTGGGTAGAACGCCGAGCACCGAGAAGATCCCGAGTACCGCCAGGAGTGGAATCCCTCGCACGGTCCACGGGCTTCGAAATGGTCGCGGGGCACGGGGTGCGCGTCGGCGAAGCACTATGACGCAGACATTGACGGCCAGCAGAACAAGCAATACCGCGAGATCGGTGACTCCGGCAACGACGCTGATGTCACCGATGAGGACGAAGGCGAGCGCACCGAGAACTCCGGTGATGATGGTGGCCCGTGGCGCCTTGGAACGCGGGCCGACCGACATCATCCACCGTGGGAGCGCACCTTCCTCCGCCATGCCGAACTGAAGACGCGACGCTGCGGTGAGGGCCAGCAGTGCGGTGTTCGCTGTGGCCGCAAGGGCGATGTAGGACAACACGGTGGCGCCGGTTGGTCCGGAGACTGCCTTGATGACATCGGCCAACGGTGTGGTGGATGTGCTCAAGGTGGTGGGGCCCAGCACGCCGACGGCGGTGACGGCCACGCCCACATAGAGAAAAGTGGAGATGGCCAGTGCCAGAAGTAGTGCGCGCGGAATGGTGCGTGCGGGATTGACGGTTTCTTCCGCCAGCGTGTTGACTTCGTCGAAGCCAATGAAGGCGAAGAACACCAGTCCTACGCCCCCAAGGAGTCCACTGACTCCCTTGAGTTCCCCGACGAGCCGGCCTACTTGGATCACGGGGGCGCCAGCGATCATGACGGCAACCAGGCCCGCTACTTCAATGATGCTCAGGGTCACCATGATGGCGGCCGAAAACCGGATACCGGTGAGACAGATCGCGCCGAGGGTGATGATCAGCAGGGCCGCACTGAGAGTGGGTGTCATCCCTGATAACGCAGAAAGGTAGTTCCCAAATCCCAAAGCGACCGCTGCGGTGGCAATGATGAGGCCGACTGCCATAAACCAGCCGATGACGAACGAGACGCGGGGCGAGAACACATGCGAGGCGTATTCGTACTCAGCACCTGCTCGAGGAAACATCGACGCTAACTCGGCGTAACTCAACGCGGTGAAGGCGCACATCACTCCGGCGAGCAGGAACGAGATCCACACCCCGGATCCAGCAACGGCGGCGGCCGGGCCGATGAGCACATAGATACCTGCGCCCACGATGATCCCGATGCCGCTGATCGTCACGCTGCCCAGACCGAGAGCGCGATCCAAGGCCGGAATGGCAGGGGTGCCAGCGGATGGGCGCATAGGGGAACGATGCACGCTTGAGCTGGTCTACCGGCAGGGCGTGAAGTCCCGTTCTTCATTTCCTCGCGGTAAGGGCGTGGCCGCAGGAACGGGTTGTTGTTGAGCTCCGGGACGAAGGTATGGTCCGCGCATGGCAGACGAGCAACCTCCGTCAGAAATACGAGGGGACCAGCAAACACAGGATGAGGCGCTGGAGGATCTCACTCTGGCGATCAACTACCGACGATGGTTGACCTCACTCGCTGCGCCCTATTTGGGCGATAATCCTTTAGAAATTGGCAGCGGAAATGGTGATTACGCAGCCGAGTGGCTGAAGTCTGGCATTAAATCTCTGACGGTCAGTGAACTCGAGCCTGCGAGACTAGACGGATTGCGACAGCGTTTCTCTGGTGACGATCGGGTGCATGTTCGACGCATTGATGCGACGAATGTGGACGGTGGTCCCTATTCAGCCGTTGTTTCCTTCAATGTTCTGGAACACATAGCCAATGATGTACAGGCCCTGCGTTCCGCAGCTGCTCAGGTCATCGATGGGGGAAGAATTTTTGCCTATGTGCCAGCCTTCAACTTCGCGTTGAGCAATTTTGATCGCCAGTTGGGGCATGTGCGCAGGTATACGAAGTCGACAATCTCGAACGCTTTTGAGCAGGCAGGTTTGACTCCAGAAGTGGTGCGATATGTCAATGCTCCCGGATTGCCAGCGTGGTTCATCGGCATGAAAATTCTTGGTTTGACTCCGGGGAATGGACCTCTTCTGAGGGTTTGGGACGGTGCTGTCATTCCGATGGCTCGTGCCGTAGAGGGGTGGATTCACCCGCCTTTTGGTCAAAGTGTGTTAGCGGTTGCGCAGGTTAGGCGACACGAAGCGTGATGTTGTGGAGACGAGGGGAATCGAACCCCTAACCCCCGCCTTGCAAAGGCGGTGCTCTGCCAATTGAGCTACGTCCCCGGTGCGAGCAACGAGCCCGCGCGAAGCACAGAGTACGCGGCGTGCTCAGCCGAACTTGTAGCGCGTCTGAGTGCCCAGCATGTCTTGCTCGTTCCACAGCAGAACGCGGGTCGGTACCACTTTCCAGGCGGCCCCCATCATGTCTTCGGGGCGGGGGCGGTAGTGGTATTTCGCTTCGTAGCGATCAAGGAATCCGGCCCCTCCGGCAAACTCTGGAGCCAGTGGTTCCGCTCTACCCTCAAACAGGACAACCTGATCGCCGACAGCGGCCTGCACGCTGCATCGCGGATCCCTCGTCAAGTTTCTTGCCTTGATGGATTCAGCGGCGGTGCTGAAGCAGAAGGCACCATCGACCATCAGGCCCCACACGGGCGCGGCGTGCGGGGATCCGTCAGCTCGAACGGTGGCTAGCCAGTAGTTGCGGCCGGCATCAAAGACATCGGCCGCCGCTGGCCAGGCCAATGGTTGAAAGTCGGATTCTGCTTCGCGCTGATACCCCTCGGCGAAGGCCGGTCGTTCAATGATGGGTTCCACACACCGCAGCATAGGATCAGGTAGTGCATCGCCGTGATGCGCAAAGTCCTTCCATAAAGCAGGAGCCCATGGCCGACACCACCGCAACGCTGAAGACCTCAAAGGGCGACATTGTTGTTGAACTCTTCACCAACCATGCCCCCAAGACGGTGCGCAACTTTGTCGAATTGGCTCGCGGGACCAAGGAATACACCGATCCGCGAACCAACAAGGCCGGCAGTGGCCCGTACTACGACGGCACGATTTTTCATCGCGTGATCGGCGGCTTCATGATTCAAGGCGGTGACCCGCTGGGCAAAGGGTTCGGTGGACCCGGCTACACCTTTGACGATGAGTTTCATCCTGAGTTGCAGTTTGACCGCCCCTACCTGCTGGCCATGGCTAACGCTGGCCCGGCGACGAACGGTTCGCAGTTCTTCATCACCGTGGGTAAGACCCCCCACCTCAATTTCAAGCACACCATCTTCGGTGAGGTGAAGGACCCGGCTAGCCAGGCGGTGGTTGACGCCATTGCGACGACGCCGACGGGGCCTCAAGACCGACCGTTGGACGATGTTGTTCTTGAGTCGATCACGGTCGAGGGTGACTGAGGCTTCCGTTCCTGTAGCCCCATCGTGCTATCGGCACCCGGGGCGTGAGACGCACATCCGTTGTGCGCGATGTGAGCGGTGGATCTGCCCGGACTGCATGACCTCTGCGGCCGTGGGCTTCCAATGCCCCGAGTGTGTGGCTGCTGGGCACGCTGCCACGCGCTCGGCGCGCACGATGTTCGGTGCCCGCTCATTGAATGGCGCACCGGTGACCATGACCTTGATCGTGATCACCGTGGTCTGCTTTCTGGGCCAGTATGTGATCGGTTTCTCGCGCAGTATTGAGAAGTTCGCGCTCATCGGTTTTGCGGCGGGCAGCGACTTTCAACCCATAGGGGTAGCGGCGGGTGAGTACTACCGGTTACTCACCGCGGCATTCCTGCATGGGGGACTACTGCACATCGCGTTGAACATGTATGTGCTGTACATCTTGGGACCACCGCTGGAGCAGCAACTGGGCCGGGCCCGTTACCTGCTGGTGTACCTGGCGTCGGCGATCGGCGGTTCCGTGGCCTCGTATTGCTTCAGTGCGCCGAATACCCCATCGGTGGGAGCCTCCGGAGCGATCTTTGGGCTGATGGGCGCCACTTTGGTGGTGGCCCGAGCGATGAAGCGCGAAGTCGGCGGTGTGCTGGTCCTGATTGGGGTGAATCTGGCTCTGGGGTTTCTCATTCCCACGATCGACTGGCGGGCCCATCTCGGGGGCCTGATTGCGGGGGCGGCCACGGCCGCGCTGGCGGTCTACGCCCTGCGATCCCGGGCGCTGATGCTCGTGGGTGTTCTGGGGATAAGTGGGGTTGTGGTGCTCGCGGTACTGCTGAGAACCATGGCATTGCGGGGGTTCTAACTGTCCACAGTGTGGATAGTGCTGTGGAGAATTACACCGATGTGATTCAGCGCCAGCGCGTGGAGGTCACGAAGCCCGCACCCACGAGGGCGAAGCCCACCAGCAGGTTCCAGGGGCCCAAAGTCCGCATCAGCGGCAGGTCGCCCCGGGTCAGGTAATACACCACGATCCACAGCAGCCCCAGCAGGAAGAACGCCAGCATCAGAGGGGCAACCCACGGCTTCGGGCCCACCTTGACCGCTCGGCGCTCCGCCAATGCCTCCGGTGGTGTGTAGGCGGACTTCTTCTTGCGAACGCGCGACTTGGGCACCGGTGCTCTCCTGTCGACGGCGGATCCACCCCACGCCCTGATGCGTCCTTAACGGTTGTGGGACCGACGGTTGAACGGACGACCTCTAGCGTACGGGATATGAGGTGGCGATGGTGGGTGCCCGTCGTGGCCGCTGTGGCCGGTGTGCTGCTGGTGTCGGGGGCAGTGACGGCACAAGGTACCGACTTGCGAGCTGGCCGTCGTACGGAACTGACCGATCTGATTGCATCGCGACAGTTCGACATCAGCCGCAAAGCGAACATCTCGCAGAACCTCGAGCGGCAGTTGGGCTCACTCGCCGGTGAACAATCCCCGGGCGGTGCTGGTTCTGCGCCGGATGCTCTGAGCCAAGCGGCTGGTCTGGCAGCGCTGCGCGGTCGCGGCGTGACCGTTTCCCTCGACGACGCTCCCCGACCAGCTGGCGCGACCTTGCCGGAGGGCATTGTGGCCGATGACTTGGTGGTGCATCAACAAGATGTGCAGGGAGTGGTCAACGCCCTGTGGGCCGGCGGTGCGCAAGGAATCTCGGTGATGAATCGACGCATGATTGCCACCTCTGCGGTGCGGTGCGTGGGCAACACTTTGGTCCTGCAAGGACAGGTCTACTCCCCGCCGTTTGTCATTGCCGCAGTGGGAGATCCCCAGCGCATGCAACGAGCGCTGGATGCCTCACCTGAGGTCGCTGCTTACCGAACTTGGGTGGATGCTGTAGGTCTGGGATACAAGGTTCGGCCGGAGCGAGGATTGACTCTGCCGGCCTATGAGGGTTCGCTGAACCTTGTCCACGCCAGGAGGGTGACATGACATCAGCAAGCGTGACGACGGGTCGTCAGTCAACGCGCGCTGGTGACAAGCAGCGGCGTCGGGCCGCTCGCCGGGAACGGTTGCGGGTCACGATCCGCAGTGTCGGCGAAGGCTTCATCACCATGGGCGTCGTGGTCCTGCTGTTTTGTACCTATCAGCTCTTCTGGACCAATGTGTCCGCCGATAAGAAGACCAATCAGGTCATTGCGCAAGTAGAGCAGTCCTTCACCGTGCCGACCGTGCCGGGAACGGCTCCGGTTCAGCCAGTGAAGATCCAAGATGGACAGGGCTATGGCTTGATGTACATCCCCCGACTCGGCAGTGACTGGGTTAAGCCGTTGGTGGAAGGTGCGTCACTAGCAAACCTGAAGAAGGGCATTACGCACTACAAAGGCAACGCCCAACCTGGCGAGATTGGCAACTTCGCCGCTGCGGGACACCGTGCCACAAACGGGGAGCCATTTCGCAACCTTGATCGGATGCAACCAGGCGATCGCGTCTATGTCCAAACTGCCCGCGAATGGGTGATCTATGAAGTTGATCGCACGCTGATCACCAAGCCCAACGCCACCTGGGTGTTGTTGCCGGTACCTGGCCGCGCGGGCCAGTCCCCGACCCAGGCATTGATGACTTTGACGACCTGTAATCCGCGTTGGGCGTCTTACCAGCGTCTGATTATCTTTGGCCACCTTGTGCAGAAGTACCCACGCGAACTCGGCGCACCGAAAGAGATTCGGGCTATTGCCTGAGGTTTAGGCTGAGGTCACGGTGGTCGGCTGACCACGGTGGGAAGCAATAGGCAGGAGCACGGTGTACGGCTGGTTGTGGCGGAAATTGCCCGGTCCTTGGCCGGTCAAGTTGCTGGAATCGCTGGTGCTCCTGACCGGAGTACTCGCCGTGTTGTTCCTTGTGGTGTTCCCATGGGTTGAGCCACGGTTGCCGTTCACTGATGTCACGGTTGACTCGACTTCTACCGGGAGTGTGCCGTGAGGATTCTTGTTGTCGATAACTATGACTCGTTCGTGTACAACCTGGTGCAGTACTTGGGGCAGTTAGGTGCCGACTGCGAAGTGCGCCGAAACGACGAGGTCACGCCGACGCAAGCGCATGACTTTGACGGCGTGCTGCTCAGTCCAGGGCCGGGAGTACCGGAGGAGGCTGGTGTCAGCATCGACATGGTGCAGGAGCTGGCCGGGAAGATTCCCTTGCTGGGAGTGTGCCTTGGACACCAGGCGATCGCTGTGGCCTTCGGCGCCGCAGTGACTCGTGCACCGGAATTGCTCCACGGCAAGACCTCGATGGTGCAGCACAGTGGTGATGGCATCTTTGCTGGCTTGCCGAATCCCCTGCGGGCGACGCGATATCACTCGTTGTCCATTGACCCGGCCACTGTGCCTGATGAACTGGAAGTAACGGCGCGTACTGACAGTGGAGTGATCATGGGGGTGCGCCACCGGTCATTGGCCGTGGAAGGCGTTCAGTTCCACCCCGAATCGGTGTTGACCGAAGGTGGTCATCGCCTGCTCGCGAACTGGCTGCAGGAATGCGGCGACCCCGATGCCGTGCAGCGATCGGTCGGCCTGGCACCTGTGGTGGCGTCGAACCCTTAGGGGGTGGGCGCCACCGTCGGTGTGGGTGTCGGCGTGGGTGTTGCTGGTTTCGGTGCAGCAACGGTGATGGTCACGGTAGAACCGTTGCGGGCTTGACCTCCTGCTGAGGGGCTTTGCCGGACCACAATGCCGGGATCGACAAGATCAGTGAGGGTCTTAGTCACCAGCACTTTGAACCCTGCTGCTTCCAGTGCCGCGGTGGCATCAGCCTGAGTCGCTCCACGGACATCAGGCACCAATACCGAACCACTGGAGATCACAACATTGACGGTGGAACCCACATCGACATTGGTGCCTTCTGGTGGATCGGATTCCAACACCTGATTACCGGGGGCATCTGACTGCTTGGGTGTTTTCGTGCCGAGTTTCAATCCGGCTTCGGAGAGCAGTCGTGAGGCTTCATCCAGACTCAGGCTGACGATCGCGGGCACAGTTGTCTTCGCAGGGCCGCTGGAGAGAACAACCGTGACGGCGGTTCCCTGTTTGGCGTCAGAAAAAGCTCCGGGATCTTGCCGAATAATGGTGTCAGCGGGTTTGTCTGAGGCTTCTTTGGTGATCGGTCCGAGGGTCAAGCCCTTTTGCGACAGCACGGTTTGGGCTTGCGCGGTACTCAGGCCAGTCAGATCAGGCACCTGCACGGTCACTGATGGCAACAGCAGGGACTTCACCAGAAATGCACCACCGACAATGACACCCAAGACGGCCAGACCGAGCAGCCAGAATCCAAGACCGCGCCGCGATCGCCTCGGTGGTGCGCTGGCGAGATCATCGGCCATCACGGGCACGGCGGTGGTCTGGTCTAAGACAGGAGTGGCGCGCACGGGTTCGCCGTCGGCGGCGCGCAGCACATCAGAGCGCATCTCCGCAGCGGTTTGGTACCGATTTTCCGCGTTCTTGGCCATGGCTTTGAGAACAACCGCGTCAGCTGCGGCGGAGACTTCAGGGTCAATCTGCGACGGTGGGACGGGATTCTCGCGCACATGTTGATACACGATCGACGCCGTGGTGTCGCCGGTAAACGGTGGCCGACTGGTCAGGAGTTCATACAGCAGACAGCCCACCGCGTAAATGTCGGAACGAGCATCAGCACTCTCGCCGCGCCCCTGTTCCGGAGACAGGTACTGCGCAGTTCCCATGACGGTGGACGCCTGTGTCATGGTGTTTTCGGCATCGTCAACGGCACGGGCGATGCCGAAGTCCATGACTTTGACTTCTCCGGTGCGGGTCAGCATGACATTGGCAGGCTTGATATCCCGGTGAATGATGCCCTGCTGATGGCTGTACTCCAAGGCGCTGAGCACACCGGCAGTGATCTCCAATGCGCGCTGTGGCAGTAAGCGCCGTCCTGTCATCAGGAGATCTTTGAGTGTGGTGCCATCGATGTACTCCATGACCAGATACGGGATGGCTGTCTGGTCCTCGGTATGCACACCGGTGTCGAAGACGGCGACAACATTGGGATGACTCATCCCTGCGCAGGCCTGTGCCTCGCGTTCGAATCGGCGTTCAAAAGCAGGGTCACGCGCCAGATCAGTGCGCAGGATCTTGACGGCCACACTGCGACCCAGTCGAGTGTCGCGAGCGCGGTAGACCTCAGCCATACCACCTTGACCGAGCAGCTCAGCCAATTCGTAGCGATCGCCCAGCACCCTGCTGTTCACCATGAAGTCCCCTTAGCGGGTCTGCTCGTTGAGATGACCATCGTCAAGTGTGTCACCGACCAAGAACCGCCTTCATCACGGCCCGCGCAATGGGCGCGGCCAGTCGGCCACCGCTGATCTCGGTGGCTCCACCGCCATCTTCCACAATCACTGCAACAGCGACAGTGGGCTTGGTAGCAGGTGCGAATGACACGAACCAGGCATGTGGGGGGCGGCCGTTGCCCTGTTGAGCTGTTCCTGTCTTTCCCGCGACCGTGACACCCTTG
>DPWC01000217.1 GCA_003529305.1 Actinomycetota bacterium | reverse complement strand
CGGGCGTAGTCATCGGGGCGAACAAAGACGCGAACTTGGCGGCGCTCCTGAATGTTGGCAACCTGCAAAGCAACATCAAGAAGTTCTGACACCGAGATGGAAAACAGTTCGTCGCGTGGATAGGTCTCCACAAATTGCACCATCTCGCGGCCACTGTGACTCGCGGTGCTCAATCCTGCAGCATCGAGAAGCGCGTCCAATTTCGCTGAGAGGTAGGGAATCGCACGAACGCTCTGGTTATAGGCCCCTGCGGTGAACAGTCCCAGAAAGCGGCGCTCACCGATGACCTTGCCGCGGTTATCAATCACCTTGACGCCGACATAGTCCAAATACGCCGATCGATGCACAGTTGACCGCGAATTCGCTTTGGTTAACACCAGCAGTTGTGGCTCCAAGGCCAGCCGACGCACCTCGGCGGGCAGAGTCGAGAAGGTCAGTGACGATCCGCTGTTATCGCGCAAAATGCCCAGTCCCGAACCATCGACAGCCCGCAATTGCAGGTCCTCATCGTCGCCGGAGAGGGCATATTCGCGATAACCCAAGAAAGTGAAGTTATCCGCTGCCAGCCAGCGCAACATCGCACTGGCTTCGGCAACCTCAGGTGGCTCGATGGCTGGCGGGGTGTTCTCAAGCTCCTGAGCGATTCGCTCTGCCTGCGCCAGCATCTTGGGCCAGTCATCCACAGCGCACCGCACATCACGCAGAACCATGCGGATGCCGTCAGCGAGTTGCTGCAGCTGCGCGGCATCCGTTTCTCGATCGATTTCGACATGAATCCAGGCTTCATGATGTGCCGCCTCATGAGACTGGCCCACCGTGATGGCTCCCAGTTCTCCATCGTCATCACGCTCAACGCCGAATATCGGATGGACAACAAGGTGAATGGCATAGCCGGCTCGCACAATCTGCGCCGTGATGGACTCCACCAAAAAAGGCACGTCCTGCGCCACCACATGCACCACGGAGTGATGACTTGACCAGCCCAGGTGTTCAACCTCCGGCGCGAATACCGAGACCACAGCGTCATCGTGTTGCCGCACGAGCGCATCACGAAGGTGATGCAATACCGGTCCGGCAATGTCGTGGGGTTCACGCCCCACAAGATCCTCATAGGAGACATACCGGTAGTAGTGGGACAGCACTTCAGTCAGGGTCAGCGCGGATTGAGGGCCTAGATCAGCTCCACCGTCAGGAACAGACGATGCTGCCGCCGCCAACAGTTCTACCTTGGCCGCGGCAAATCGTGAGGTGCGCGATGCGGCCACCCTTGTTCCTCCCAGCGCGAATTCTCACCACTGTGCAGCTGTCAGCGTACGCCGACAAGGGACTTTGGCCCCGCGCGTACGCTCATTCCATGGCTTTGCTCTTTCGCCAGACTTGGACCGAGCCTGGCAGCGAACTGGTGCCATCAGCGCGCCACCTCGTCCGCGCAGCGCTCGATCGCTTCTGGACGACGGCAGCGCGGGAACGCCACGACGATGTTGAACTTGTGGTGGCCGAATTGCTAGCCAATGCGGTGGTTTACGCCAAGCCTCCGATCGCCATCGAACTGACACACGAAGACCACCACTTACGCCTGGCCGTCACCGATCACTCTCCCGATCTGCTGCCGCCACCCCCGGCGCACGCGGCGTTGGCCGACACCGGACGCGGATTGATGCTGACCAGTGTGCTGTCAAACGATTGGGGCTGGCAGGTCGATCAAGGCTCTAAGACGGTCTGGGCGCAGTTCACCGACAACTAGCGGCATCAATCGGGCTGCCCACACTTCCTGCACTGCAGATACTCGGCGCCCGGTCTACCGTGAAGACATGGACAGCGCCACGGTGATCAGAGCGGTGGCGGCAGTCCTTCGCGATGACACCGGCCGCGTCCTTCTGGTCAAACGCGGCAACGAGCCGGACCGAGGTGCCTGGTCGCTGCCAGGAGGTCGGATCGAAGCCGATGAATTGCCCATCGACGCCGTGGTTCGCGAAATGCGAGAGGAAACCGGCCTCACCGTTGATGTGGATGGCCTCTTGGGCCAAGTAGAGCGACCCCATCCCGACGGCGGCCGCTATGTCATCGATGACTTCGCGGTGTCTAATCCGCGTGGCGCACTGATGGCTGCCGACGACGCCACAGACGCGCAATGGTTTGCCGCCGATGCTCTGCGGTCACTGCGAGTCACTCCCGAACTTCTGGAGCACTTGTCGCAATGGGGCTACCTGCCGGAAGTCAGCGCAGACGCTTAAGCAGTGTTCCCGCGTCATCGGCGAAGGGCTGCAGACAAGTGACCTCATACCGACCTGCCACGATGGAGCGAGCTGAGGTGAAGTCTCGCCGCCCACCCGTGACTCCATAAGAGACGATGCCCCAGATGCCGCCAAAGAGTGCGCCGTAGGCAACACCAGTCAGAAGGATCCGCCACCAATCTGCTGAGGTTGGCGCGAGCAGTCCGATGACCAAGGCGATGAGAACGCCGAGCCACGCACCACCTGCAGCGGCGCCCGCGATAGAACGCAACCACGACAGTCGACCAGTGATCGTTTCGATTAGCCGCAGATCGGCACCAACGATGCGCAGGTGCTGGACACTGAAGCCCTCATCAGACAGATAGTCCACGGCTTCTTGCGCACCGACATAGGTGTCGTAAGTGGCCAGAACAACATGCACGGCGTCGCTGGTGCGCCGCTCGATCTCGCCGGTGAATTCGGTTGCTTGTGCGGGCTCTACGGCATCTTCCGACATAGCCCCATTCAAGCCGATCAATCAGCGATCTGGCCGTCGCCGCCCGTGGAGCCTCCGTGCGCCGTCAACCCCGCCGCCCGTCCACGCGCCGTCACCACCAGGGCCATGGCCCGCGATGCTTCATCGATCATCTCGTCATCCAGAAGTACCGCGCCACGAGCTCCACCCGATGGCGAGATCGCTGCCTCGTAGGCCACCAAGATGCGTTCTGCCCGGTCAAACTCTTCCTGCGTGGGAGTGAACACTGCATTGACGGTCTCAACTTGGTCAGGGTGTAACACCCACTTGCCATCCAGTCCCATCGCGCCAGCGCGCTGGGCTGAAGCCCGCAACCCGTCGATGTCCTTGATCGCCAAGAACGGGCCATCAAGGACCTGCAGTCCGTGCGCGCGGGCTGCGACCAGCAATCGGCCGAAGACATGGTGCATCGGATCGCCGGGGTAGGCATCACTCAGACGACCAAATGCCACGGAGGGGATCCCCATACTTGCTTGAAAGTCCCCCGGTCCGAAGTGCAGGGCGCGGTTGCGCGGGGATGCGCTAGCGATGGCGTCCACTTCGGTCAACCCTTTGGCGTCTTCGATTTGGATTTCCACACCAACAGTGCCTACGGGCAATCCCAACGACTGCTCGAGCATCGTCAGCGAAGCGTCCGCCCAATGCACATGCGCCGGGGTGGACACCTTCGGCAGCATGATCGTGTCCAGATGCTCACCGGCACCCTCCATCACACTGACCAGATCCGATAAGCCCCAGGGTGTTCCCACCGCGTTGATGCGGACTGAGCGAATGCGCTGGCCCCACTGACCCTGCACCAAGGCTTCCGTCACGCGGTCGCGAGCTTCCGCCTTGGCTGCGGGGGCTACGGCATCTTCTAAGTCCAAGAAAACCATGTCTGAGGTCAAGGACTGTGCCTTGAGAATCATGCGATCGCTGCTGCCTGGAACGGCCAGGCAACTGCGACGCGATGACGACATGGGGATTTAGCGCACCGTGGCAGCGGGCAACTGCAGCCCGCTGATGTCGACCACCTGTTCAGCGGGCGGCGTCTGCACCACGATCACATCGTCATAGGCGTAGGTCAGCCGAGTCAGTTTGCCGCTCTTGAACTTGCGCGCCAAGGCTTTGCCTTTGGTGTCAAACCACCAGGTGGAGTCTGTGTTCTGCTTCGGGTCAATGATCGTCAGGCACTCACGACCGTTGACGGTCTCCACCGGCCCCTTCTTGATGCGGCCAGAAGCGCGATAGAAGGAATTGCGGTCCACAAAGTATGTAAAGGACGCCAAGGGTCCATCTACTCGTGACCGGGCCCAGCGGGTATTGATCGTCGTCGCTTGAGCCGCCCCGACATAGGGCTTCCAAAAAGCGATGCTGCCTTGAACAAAAATGCTCTGGCCGACTTTGATGACCTTGAAAGTCCCCTGCTTGCGATTCTTCACCGTGGCCTGACCATCGGTTCCGGCAAACTCCGCGGAATAGTTTGACGACAAACCATTGACCAGCAGGGTCCCCTTAGCCGAGGCATCAGAAGCTTCCACCGAATCGCGAGCTCCCGTTTGGAAGGCAGCGATCGCTGTGGCATTGACGATGCCGTTGTCTTTGTCGTCACCGGAGCCTGAAGCGCATCCGGCCAACAGCGTCAACGCCAATAACGAGGCACCGGTCCACAGCATCTGCTTGCGCACGGCCCGCCCTCCTGATCGACCTCGTCCAGAGGACTCCCTGGACCCTCCGTCAATGAGGGGGTAAGGGTAGCCACGCGCCACCGACCCGCGGAAGGCAAGTCCCTCAACGA
>DPWC01000079.1:755-4902 GCA_003529305.1 Actinomycetota bacterium | reverse complement strand
CCGCGCCGCTTCAACTCCGCGAATCCGCGCGCGCAGCCGCACATGTTGCTGCCGTAGCCGACCGGAAAGACGATGTTGTCGGGTATCGCGAAGCCCATCTGTTCCCACAACTCGTACGCGAGCGTCTTCGTACCTTCGAGGAAAAACGGCTGCCAGTTGTGGCTCGCGTAAAAAATCTGCGTCGAATAGCGCAACGCGGCATCCGCCACATCCTGCCGCGAGCCTTTGATGGTGACCACATCCGCACCGGTTGCCGCCATCTGCGCAATCTTGGGATACGACGCCGTTTCGGGAACGAGAATGCGCGCCTTCATGCCCGCCGCCGCCGAATAGGCCGCAAGCGATGCGCCCGCGTTGCCGGATGAATCTTCGAGCACGTGATCGATCCCGCGCCCTTTGAGATACGTGATCAGCGCGGTCATGCCGCGGTCCTTGAAGGAACCGGTGGGATTGGCGCCCTCCACCTTGAGCCAGACCTCGCAGCCAGTGGTCGCCGACAACACATTGGCCCGCACCAGCGGGGTTCCGCCCTCTCGCAGGCTGATCACGGGGGTGGCATCAGAAACCGGAAGGCGATCGCGGTACTCCTCAATGACCCCGCGCCACTGCGCGTTGGCATGGGTGCGAACCGTGGTGGCGGTCATGCGCGGAGCCTAGTCCCCAACAACCTGCATCACGCTGGCCACATCACGCACTTCGTCGAGCGCACGAAGCTTGGCCACGGTGGCTTTGATCTCGGCAGCCGAGGAACTGTGAGTGACGATCGTCAGCACAGCGTCAGCGCCTCGGCCGTCCTGGCGCAGCGTCTCGATGGACACACCGTGGTCCGCCAAAGTGCTCGCCACTTTGGCCAGCACTCCCGTGCGGTCCTGCACAGCGATGCTGAGGTAATGCCGGCTTCGAGCAGATCCTGGGTCACTGATGGGCAATTGTGCGTACGCCGACTCGCCAGGATCGCGCCCACCAAGCACTCGGTTGCGGGCCAGCGACACGATGTCGCCCAATACAGCTGAAGCTGTGGGTGCGCCACCGGCCCCGCGGCCATAGAACATCAACTGGCCAGCGGCCCGTGCCTCGACAAAGACGGCGTTGTAGGCCTCGCGCACACTGGCTAATGGATGCGTCAGCGGCACCATGGCCGGGGCAACCCGCACGCCGATGCCACCATCATCAGAACGCTCCGCGACCGCTAGCAACTTGATGACATGCGACATGGCCCGCGCCGCAGCAATGTCCGCTGCGGTCAAGTGCGAAATCCCACGGACCGCGACATCCTCAAGGCGCACTCTGGTGTGAAACGCCAACGAGGCCAAGATCGCGGCCTTGGCTGCGGCGTCATGACCCTCTACATCCGCGGTCGGATCAGCTTCCGCATAGCCGAGGTCCTGCGCCTCCCTCAGAGCATCGGCGTAGGACACCCCCGCCTCATCCATCCGGGTCAAGATGTAGTTGGTCGTGCCATTGACAATGCCCAGGACTCGATCGACTCGATCACCGGCCAGGGATTCCTTCAACGGCCGCAGCAACGGAATGGCTCCCGCAACGCTGGCCTCGAAGGCAACATCAACTCCCTGCTGTGCCGCCGCGTCATGCACAGTGGCGCCATCGTGGGCCAGCAGGGCCTTGTTCGCCGTGACCACGGAGGCTCCTGCCGCGATGGCGCGCAAGAGCAATGACCGTGCCGGTTCAATCCCACCGATGAGTTCCACCACGATGTCGGGTGCACCTGATTGCAAAACTTCGTCGGCATCGGCGGTGAGCAGGGACGCCGGAATGCCATCGCGCGGCTTCGTGGGGTCCTGCACGAGTGCGCCGATCAATTCCAGACGCGCGCCACAGCGCTGCTCGAGTTCATCGGCGTTGTCACGAAGCAGGCGCGCCACTTGGCTGCCGACAACACCGCAGCCCAGCAGCGCGATACGCAGGGAAGAAGGACTCACACCTGCAGGGTAGGGCACATGACACGAGACTTCGGCGCACCGCCGCGAGCCTCTGTTCAGGTCACATCGAGCGCGAGCAGATCGTCCACCGTCTCGCGGCGCACGATCACGCGCGCCGTGCCTTCACTGACGGCAACCACCGGTGGTCGCGGCACATGGTTGTAATTGCTAGCCATGCTGCGCCCATACGCCCCCGTTGCCGCTACAGCAACCAGATCTCCCGGTGTGAGATCGCCCGGCAACATCGCCGATCGCACCACGACATCGCCGGTTTCACAGTGCTTGCCGACAACGCGAGACGAAACATCCTCGGCATCGCTAAAGCGAGACACCAATGCGCAGGTGTAGTCGGCGCCGTACAGAGAGGGTCGAATGTTGTCGCTCATACCTCCGTCAACACTGATGTAGCGACGAGTGGTGCCGTCTTCGAGTTCGACCGGCTTGACCGTGCCGACTTCATAGACCGTCATGGTGGGTGGTCCAGCGATCGCCCGACCTGGTTCGACCCACACAGTTGGCACGGGAACTCCTTGTGCGTGGCACTCGTCTCGCACAATCTCCAGCAGACGATCAGCCACCACCTGCAGTTCCTGCGGGGCATCGAGCTCGGTGTAGGCGATGCCCATGCCGCCACCGAGGTCCACCACTTCACAGGTCGCATCCAGTTCACGAGAGACCTGTGCGAGCAGTTCGGTGATGCGATGCGCTGCAACTTCAAATCCGCTGGTGGTGAAGATCTGGCTGCCGATATGCGAATGCAGCCCCAGCAACCGCAAGGCCGGGAGGCGAAGAATGCGGCGGACGGCCTCCATCGCCAGTCCGCCGGTCAA
This sequence comes from Actinomycetota bacterium, assembly GCA_003529305.1. Classification (GTDB taxonomy): domain Bacteria; phylum Actinomycetota; class Actinomycetes; order UBA12327; family UBA12327; genus UBA12327. The sequence goes on along the minus strand of DPWC01000079.1, from coordinate 2,132 downwards.
CGAGAAACCGAACTTCTGATCCTCGTGAGCGGTGGCGATGTATTCGTGAGTGTGTGCTTCCACGCCCACCGTGACCCGCACCAGAACCGGCTGGACGACCTGAGCAGCCTCGGCTATCGCCGCGAGGCGAACGATCTCCTCAAAAGAGTCCACCACAATCGCACCGACACCATGGCCGACAGCGGCCGCGAGTTCAGCCGGTGACTTGTTGTTTCCATGCATCAACACCTGTGACATGTCCAAACCGGCGCGGACGGCGACTTCCAGTTCTCCGCCGGTACACACATCAAGCCCGACTCCCGCATCTCGCAGCCATCGAGCAACTTCAGTACACAAGAACGCCTTGCCAGCGTAGAAGACTCGAGCCGTTCCACCCGAGGCCTGATCAAAGGCATCACGCCATGCCGTCAGGCGAGCGCGAAAGTCCACCTCATCAAGCACATACACAGGAGTACCGAATTGCCCCGCCAGGTCGCGGAGGTCGTGGTCGCGCACTCGCACAACTCCGTCAGCCCCGCGCGAAATCCCCGCAGGCCACACCTGCGATGAGAGCACCTGGGACGAGGACGACATGCGCTGATCCTTCCATCCGGCCTCAGTCACGATGGGCGCACCGGCGCGTCATCCCAGTCCGTGCGGCACGGATGCCTACCACGCCACCTCTTCACCATCACCAAACGAGGTTCTGCCATCGGCGCCGAAAACCCAGACGCGTTGTCGGCCTCGGGCGATCCATCGGCCCTGATACCCGACCATCGCGGTCTCTTCGTCAATGCCAATAGTTCGAGGGCCGTGGCGGCCGCTCAATGCGCGCAGCACTGGAGCGGGTACCCACGCACCCATGCGATCAAAGTGCGGCAGTACAGAAATGTCTGGCACCAGGCCCAGACCCGACTCGCCCCCGCCGAAGGGATGGCGCAGAGACGGCACGCTGCCGGCCATTGCCATCGCCCCGGCGCTGCACCCGGCCAATGCTGCGCCAGCCCGCCACTGCGATTCGATGGCCTGCCACACGAGCGTGTCTCGAAGGGTCTGCACGAGATAGCTCGGATTACCGCCCGAGAGGTACACCAAGCCCGCGCCAGTGATCAGATCGACCCATCGGGGGTCATCGGCATCGGCACGAGTGCGCACATCAATGACGACCTGCTCTACACCCAGTCGCTGCGCCTGTGCCGCACCCAGGGCATGCCAATGATCAAGGCTGACTTGTCCCTCAGGAGCCGCGGCCGTGGCCAACTGCACATATCGAGGAGACCTCCCGGACAGCAGGTCGCGTTCAATGGACAGCATCGACGGCAGGTACTCGCCACTACCGACCAATGCCAGCGGCCCGCTTGAGAGCTCCACCCCTGCAGTCTGACCGATCCAGTCGCT
>DPWC01000079.1:0-436 GCA_003529305.1 Actinomycetota bacterium | reverse complement strand
CGGGTTGCCGCGCACAGGTGGAGACGGGCGATCACCACGGGGGTGAGAACTTCGTCCCCTTGCGGGAGCACTCGACAGGTGTCGTAGAACCGGTGATAGGTGCCCGCCAATTCCTCGAGGTAGCGAGCGATCCGATGGGGCTCAAGCAGTTCGGCCGCTGAGGCCACGACGCGCGGGAACTCAGCGAGCGCACCCAGCAGGTCACTTTCCCGATCGTGAGTGAGGGCACCGGGATCAAAGGTGCCGCTGGCAGCGAGCGCGTGCGCAATTCCAGCTGGTCCTGGTTCCGGTGACGATGAAGACAAGACACCGAGCTCGACGGCGTTACGCAAGACCGAACTGATCCGCGCATGCGCATATTGGACAGTGAAGACGGGGTTGTCATTAGTCCGAGATGTCAACACGGCCGTGTCGAGCGTCAATGGCGTGTCCGTCG
>DPWC01000179.1 GCA_003529305.1 Actinomycetota bacterium | reverse complement strand
CAGACCATGCTGTTCAGCGCCACCATGCCCGGGCAAATCATCAACATGGCCCGGCGCTATATGACCCAGCCCACCCACATTCGGGCCACTGATCCTGACGACGAAGGCTCCACTGTGCTGTCGATCGAGCAGCATGTGTGGCGAGCGCACGCATTGGACAAGATTGAGCTGCTGGCCCGCATCCTGCAGGCAGATGGCCGCGGCTTGACGATGGTGTTCTGCCGGACGAAGCGCACAGCCCAGAAGGTTGCCGACGAACTCTCCGATCGCGGTTTTGCCGCCGCAGCGGTGCACGGCGACCTCGGACAAGGCGCTCGCGAGCAGGCATTGCGTGCGTTCCGCAGTGGCAAGGTTGATGTACTGGTGGCCACCGATGTGGCCGCTCGCGGCATCGATGTTCAAGATGTCACCCATGTGGTGAACTACCAGTGCCCAGAGGACGACAAGACCTATGTGCATCGCATCGGCCGAACTGGCAGAGCGGGTGCCAGCGGTGTCGCGATCACCTTCGTCGACTGGGATGACATTCCGCGCTGGCAATTGATCAACAAAGAGCTCGGGCTGGCGTTTCACGAACCGATTGAGACCTACTCCTCCTTTGAACATGTCTTCACCGGCCTGAGCATCCCCGCTGGTGCAACAGGTCGCCTGCCGAAGGCTCAGCGAACGCGGGCCGGGTTGTCAGCTGAAGCCGTTGAGGATCTCGGCGAGACTGGGCGAAAGGTGCGTCCGCCGCGTGATTCTGGTGGAAACCGCGAGAAAGGCGACGGCCGACGAGGCGGCAACACCCGCAAGCAGGGTCAGGCCAGCAGGAACAGCGGAGGCAGTAGTCAGCGAGGTCGCGCAGCGGCACCCCCTGCTGATGCCGACTCAGCACGCCCAACAACTTCTGCGCCCCGCGGGTCCTCCCGCCCTCGACGCCGGACCCGCGGTGGTCAACCTTCCTCGGGCGAGTAACTAGACGCTGAACCGGCGGCACAAGTCGCCGATTTCCTCAGGGGCAAACCACTGCAGGTCGAAGCCATCTAATTCATCCAGCAGAGTTACGACGAGATCCTCGTCGTTGTCATTAAGCGCTGCCCTAACGACGAGCACCGACTCCGCGGCGTCGTCAGAGTCCACATAGAAGGCCGCCACATCACGGGCACGCAGACCGGAAACTTCCGTCGCCCCCGGTGGCTCCGCGAGCGCATGGAGTGTGCTCGGCTCGGCCTGCATCACTACAACAACGCGTACGCCTGTACTGGCCAGATCAATAGCGAGATCCGCGGCACGGGACAACGCCGCAAGAGCGAGTTCCTCCTCATCGACGGCCTCTGCCCAGGCAGCCAACGCCTGATCAGCCATCACACCTTCGCGCAGCACCGGCGGCCACGGTTGATCATCGGCGAGCAGTCGCAAATCGTTGGGCGTTGCGGGGACAAAGATGCGCATCAGGAGTCGCCCACAAGAGCCAAGCCGAAAAGGGCTTCCAGTTCACCGGCCGTCGTGGCGTAGTCGAGGTGATGAACACCCACCATGCCCAGTGCCACGGCTGCCTCCACATTTCCGCGCACATCATCAACGAAGACCGCTTCATGCGGCTCAACATCAAGCGCAGCCAGCACATGACGATAGATGCGCTCTTCGGGCTTGCGCATGCCAACTTCACCGCTGATGACCACCACATCAAACATGTCGTCCCAACCGTCCCGCGGATAGTCATTACCCCACGAGTTCGACAACAGCCCCGTACGCAGGCCCGCATGCTTGGCCCGCAGTACCAATGAGTTCATTTGTGGAGCGTGCTCAATCGCATCAAACATGCGCTGCAACAATCCTTCGTGCTGCACGGCAGTGCCCTGGCGTCGCTGAAGTTCCTGCGCCAAGCTCAGCTCGAAGTGCGGAACCTCCAGCTCACCACGCTCAAGGGCGTGGAGGGGGTTCAGGCGCACCTCGGCCTCGGCTACGGGGCCCAACCAATCGGCCAGAACGCCTTGGAATGCCGCCAATTCAACTCCGCTAGCCGCCATGGCCGGAGCCATGGAGCCATCAAGGTTCTCAGTCAGTACACCCCCCCAGTCCACGACCAAGGCTTTCAAGGAGTTCTCCGCCACAGGTCCGATCGTAGGGACGAGACCGACAACGGCGCGTAGCCTGCAGCCTTATGGAGTCCACCAGCAGCGGTTCAGCCAATTCCCCTTCCGCCAACCTCGTCTCCGATCAGGGCGCGAAAGCGCCAAGGAGCTACTGGTTTGCCTTGGCCTTCATCAGCATGGGCGTCACCATGGTGATGATCGATGCCACCATCGTCAATGTCGCCATTCCACAGGTGACAGCCGATTTGAATCTGCAGCCCACCGACATCTTGTGGATCAACTCCATTTACGCCCTCGTCTTCGCCGCACTGCTGATCTCCATGGGCAAGCTCGCGGACTCCATCGGTCGGCGCTTGGTCTTTGTCTTAGGTGTGGCGATTTTTGTCATCGCCAGTTTGATTGCCGCCCTCGCCCCATCCGGTGAGGTGATCATCGCCGGTCGTGCCATTCAAGGAGTCGGCGGCGCCATGATGATCACGGCATCGTTGTCGTTGTTGAACTCCATGTTCCGCGGCAAGGATCGAGCGATTGCCTTCGCCATCTGGGGCGCCATGGTGGGCACCGTGGCCGCCCTTGGCCCACTGCTCGGTGGCTTCTTGACCAGCGAGTACTCATGGCGGTGGGCGTTTGCCATCAATGTGCCGATTGCCGTGGTCTCGATCGCTGGCGCACTGGCGTTGGCACCCGAAGCCAAGGACACCACCTCCAAGCGCGGTCTGGATCTTCCCGGCGTGCTGTTGTCCGCTCTGGGCTTGGGTGCGTTGATCTTCGCGTTGATCCAAGGCCAGGTCTTCGGCTGGTGGGCGCCGAAGAATCCCGACCTCGCCATCGGAGCGATCTCCTGGCCGTTGACCTCAATCTCTCCGGTTCCCGTGGCATTGCTGATCAGCGTTGTGTCCATCACGGCCTTCGTTGTGGTCGAGCGCAGGCGCGCATCAGCCGACAAGGTCTACACACTCGATCTGGATCTGTTCAAGGTGCGCACCTTCGCCTGGGGCAACCTGACCGGCTTGTGCATCATGTTCGGCGAATTCGGCATCATCTTGACGCTGCCGATCTATCTGCAAAACGGATTGGGGTTCTCCGCTCTGAAGGCCGGATGCACCACCGCCTTCATCATGGTCGGTGCGCTGCTGGCCGCCCCAGCATCCGGTCGGCTCACGCAGGCCAAGGGTCCGATGTTCGTCGTGCGCACGGGACTTCTCATTGAAGGACTGGCGATGGCTGCCGTCGGATTGACCTACGCACCCGATACCTCCCAGTGGGCGTATGTGCCGTGGTTGGCGTTATTCGGCGTCGGTGTGGGCCTGGGAACTGCACCGCTGGTCAATGTGATTCTGCGCGATGTTCCCGTGGATAAGAGTGGTCAAGCCTCCGGCACGCAGAGCACCTCGCGGCAAGTGGGCACCGCCTTGGGAGTGGCGATCCTTGGCGCCGTCTTGTGGACCTCGTTGGGTTCAACCCTGACGGCCGATCTGCAACAGCCTCAAGTCGGCCTCTCGGCGCAGGAGGCACAAAAGGTGGCCGACAGCATCGTGGCCTCTAGTGGAGTGACCATCAACGCCAACGCGGAAGCCGTGCCGCCGCAAGAGTTGATCGGTGCCACCTACGGCCCAGCAGTGCAGCAGGCTGCCGAGGACGCATTCGCGCGCTCAACGGCGGCTGCCACCTATGTGGGAGCCGGCTTCGTTCTCTTGGGACTCCTGGCCACCTTGGGCAGAACCCGTCGCCGTGAGGACGCCGATGGCGGCGCCAACCCGGCCGACTCCTCCACCGGCCACGCATCATCCGGCACTACACAGCGAGCCAGTTCAAGCACGGTCTCGGTGTAAGACGCATCGCGCCGATCTGGCACAGCGATCACGCGAGGCACTGGGCCCACCAAAGCCAGAACACGCTCAACCTCGGCAGCTGCTGCTGTTCGGCGACCCCGACCAGCAGCTCTGTTGGCCACCACCACGCGGGGTTCGACGCCAACAGATTCGCGCAGCTGCTCAACACCGCGAGCTAAGCGTTCAAGATCAAGCGCGCTCGTGCGCCCCACGGCAACGATCGCATCGGCTTCGCACAATGCCGAGATCGTGGCGATGTTGCGATGGCCCGTCACTTGAGTGATCGCGGCATCAGAGGGATCCTGCTCCAGACAAAAACCCGTATCCACCACCACAACATCACTGACCTGCCGAGCCTGCTCCCACACCACATCAAGAGCCGCAGCCCCTACCTCGGCCCACCGCGCGGGGTTGATCACCCCGGGGAGCACCGCCACATGCGGAGCCACTTTGCGCGAGCAAGCCACCAAGACCTCAGCGGTCAAGCGGCCATGGCGTGCTGCGCGACAAGCTTCAAGAAGGCCGCAGCCGAGGACATCAGAAAGGGCGAATCGGTGGTGCAGGCTGGCACCGTAGGTGTCGGCATCGATCAGCAGGACGCGCGCACCCCTGGCGCCCCATGCCTGAGCCAAAGCTGTGGCGAGCTCTGATCGACCTGGCGATCCGATCGGACCCCAGATCGCCACCAGCTGGCCCGACGGAGGGCGCCCACGAGGCATCGAGCCAGATCGCGCTGTTCGTGCGGACAAGGCCACAACTTCAGCGCCTGAAGCGTCTACCACTGGTTCGGTCAGAACGCGTCGCACCGCGGTACCCATGCGATCTGGCCAACCTGATCGACTCACATCCACAGTGGCCGCCGCACCTAAGGCTCGCCAACGCTGCTCCTCACTGTCCCCGTGCACCACCGCGATGCACGACACTGCGCACTCTCGCAACTGCGCGATCAACTCGGCGTCCCACGCCAGAACCGGCGATGTCACCACCAGTGTTAACCGTCCAGCGCGCGCCAACCCGAGAACTTCTGCCACATCGCGACACCGATGCGACACTTCACACCCGGACTGAGTCAGCGCGGCCAACGACTCGATCTCGCGGGAATCCCCCGTCATCGCCAGCGCGATACCGCTCACGCCTTGCCCCACACCACAGGAACCAGATCAACAGACCCGGTGCGCACCCCAGCGACGATGCGCGCCGCTTGCTTGACCGACACCTCCAC
>DPWC01000193.1 GCA_003529305.1 Actinomycetota bacterium | reverse complement strand
CGCCAGGCATCGAGTAGGACACCGACCCCCTTCTCTTCACCGAGTCGACCAACAAACACCAGATCGCTACCGGGAGGCGATGGCGCTCCGGGATCGGCGAGAGAGGTGGGTCGCACCGTGATGCGATCGCTTTCGACACCCCATTGAGTCAGAAAGTCGCGATGGAACGGTGTCAAGGCGATGTACCGCTCGATGCTGTGCAGAGTCGAGCGATGAACAGACCGTGCGATGACCATCGGCAGGCTCTGGGCCCTCGAGCCCCGGTAGCAACCGTGCTGAAGCGCTGGGGTGGCGAGGTTGTGGCCCTGACAGTCGGTACAGATGCGACCGTCTCGTAGGTAGGTACCAGCGACGCAGTCGAGCCGAAAGTTGTGCACCGTCATGACCACCGGTACTCCCAGATCGTGGGCTTCGGCGATCAGCGCGGGGCTTAACAAGGGGTAGAGGTTGTGCACATGGAGGACATCAGGGCGATGGCTGCACACCCGCTCGCGAAGTTCCTCCACGGCGCGACGCGCATACACCGGTGACCACGCCAGTGTGGCACGTTGCACCGCACTCATCGTGGCGATGTTGTCGCTATCGCGCATGAGGTAGTCCACCGTGACGCCGGCACTTTCCAGGGCGGTGGTTTCGGCATCGACAACCGCGTTTTCACCCGACGGCACTGCGCTGCGGTAACGGTTGTGGGCCACAAGGACGCGCATGGTCTAGCCCTGACCTCGTCGGCGCACTACTGCAGCAGCGAAGCGAGGCCCCCCAAGCAGATAGCGCTTCCATAGGCGTTTGGGCTCAGAGCCCAGCCGGTGGATCCATTCGGTGCCGCTGCGCTGCATCCATCGTGGCGCCTCGGCAACGGTGCCTGCGACGAAGTCAAAGGCGGCTCCGACAGCTATGGCCACCACAGGCAGCGTGGCCGCCAACCGGGCGACCTCCCAATCTTGCTTCGGAGTGCCAAGCCCCACCCATACAATGTGTGCGCCGCTGGTGGCGATGGCCGAAGTGATGTCGTCGAGCTCCTGTGCAGTCAATGGGCGAAATGGCGGTGCGATAGTTCCGACAATCTGAACGCCGGGCAGTTCACGCTCCAGACGATCGCGGAGTCGACCGACGGTGTCTTGTGTTGAACCGAGCAGGAAGTGCTTGATGCCATCGTCACGGCCGGCCCGCAGCACTTGGACAAACAGTCCCGGTCCGCGTACTCGCTCCTTGGGAGCACCGTGATGCAGCAGTCGATTGGCGAGCATTACGGGTGTGCCATCCGCCAGATTCAATGTTGCTGCGTCCAGCATCGCGCGATAGTCGCCTTCCTTATCGGCCAGCGCCAAGGTGTAGGAATTGCACAGATGCACATCGACGCCTGGTGGTGAAGATGACGGGGTCTCCCCGGGGGCACTCACAGGAGTCTGGGTGAGGTCGCGGGCACGGTCGATGACCCAGGCCACTGCCTCAGCAGCATCCAGTGCGGCGATACCCACACCGGCACAGTTCAACCGCCGCGGTGCTGCGCGGTGGTTCATGACGCCTCCGGTGTGCAGGGCGGCCGACGGAGTCCCCGTGCGGCGCACGAGTGGAGCCGCAGGAGGAGCGGGGTCGAGATGCGAGGATGGGGGCGTGGACCCCGACTTCCCCGGTGTGGCCAGCGTACGCGAGGGTGCCCAAGCGGCTGAAGGCATGACGACGCAGTCGTGGAGGCGAGCTCGTGCCATTGAGTTGATCCTGGCTGATCTCGTCTGCATCGCCTTCGCCATGGTGCTGGCCTACTTCGTGCGCTTTGGAGACATCGGCGATGTCTCGCCGATCAGTTACGGCTCCGTTGCTGCACTGCTCTGGGGTCTGTGGATGGCTCTGTTGGCCTATTCGCGGGTGTATGAGTCGCGCATGCTCGGGATCGGCACTGAGGAGTTTCGTAGAGTCACAGCGGCGACATTTCGCACCTTCGGTGCCGTCGCGATCGTCTCGTATTTACTCAAACTTGAGATCGCTCGTGGTTTTGTGGCGGTTGCCCTGCCGGTCGGCTTTCTCCTGTTGGTTCTCGTGCGCTACATGGTGCGACTTCGTCTGCAGTCCACTCGTCGTCATGGGGAGAATTTGAATCGCGTTCTCGCTGTCGGTGATGCGGCTGGTGTGTTGGATCTCGCCCAACAGACTGCGCAGGATCCGCATGCCGGCTTCGCCGTTGTTGCAGCGTGCAGTGCCGGTGATGGTGAGCAAAGTTATGGCGACATTCCCGTCACCGGAAGTATTGAGGATGTCGTTGGTGCGGCGCGTGCTTGTGGGGCCGACACGGTTGCCGTGACGGCCGGTTTGGCGATCCGCAGTGAACGGGTGCGGCGTATTGCGTGGTCGCTGGAGGGCAGCGATATCGATTTGGTGATCGCGCCGGCGATTGCCGATGTTGCTGGTCCGCGTATCACGATGCGACCGGTCTCGGGACTGCCGCTGATCTATGTGGACGAGCCCCAATTCACTGGTGGCCGCAGGGTCGTCAAGCGTGCGGTCGATCTGGTGGGTGGCTTTTTTCTGCTGGTGCTTCTGTCACCAGTCCTTCTGGTGGCGGCGTTGGCAGTGCGCCTGTCAGGGCCAGGACCGGTGCTCTTCCGGCAAGAACGCGTGGGGCGTGATGGATCGACTTTTGCCTGCCTGAAGTTTCGCTCCATGCGACCTGATGCTGAGGCGGTGCTCTCAGAGCTGGCGGATCGCAATGAGGCTTCTGGTCCGCTGTTCAAGATCAAGGACGACCCCCGAATCACGCCAGTGGGACGAGTACTGCGGCGAACCTCAGTCGACGAACTGCCCCAGCTGTTCAATGTGCTCGCCGGCTCGATGTCGTTGGTCGGACCGCGTCCGTTGGCCGTTGCCGACGAGCAGTTCCGAGGAGATGAGCGGCGTCGGATGCTGGTGCGCCCGGGTATCACTGGCTTGTGGCAAGTCAGTGGCCGCGGCGATCAGTCCTGGGACGAAGCCGTGCGACTTGACCTTTACTACGTGGAGAACTGGTCGCTGTCATTGGACATCGCAATCTTGTTGCGGACGGCGTTGGCCGTGGTGCGTGGCCAAGGGGCCTACTGAGTTACCCGCTAATCCAGCCCAGAGGTTCGTCAACCTCGGCTCAGCGGCGGAAGATTCCGCGCTTCTTGGTGTCGTCGTCGACAGATGAGGAGGAACTGGTCTCCTCCGACTCTTGGACGCCGTCACTGGTGGACTGCGCAGGAGCTCCGCCGCGACGAGCTTCGTCCTCGGCGCGGGACAGGCTGGTTAGTTCGCGCATGAGCAGACTGCTGTCGGCAGCGCGCGTGAAGAATTCCGGCTGCGAGGGGCTTGATGCGACAGGGGATTGATCAACCACACTGGAGTTTTCAGCAGGGTTCGTCGCCGACTCGGTATCCGCAGTATCGGCGGCTACTGGTGCACCCTCGGGTGGCGTTGGCGCGGCGGCATCGTCGGCCTCACGGTTGAAGGCCGTGAGCAGAGCAGCAAGTTCGGGTCGTGGCGTCACCGTGGCGGCCGGTTCAACAGCGATCGGCTCGACAGCGGCCGGTTCAACAGAGACCGGCTCGACAGCGACGGGTTGAACAGCGACTGGCTCGACGGCGACGGCCGGGCTGTAGGCCGCCTCTTGCAGATCGATCACGGGGATCACATCCGCACTCACGATCGCCGGTTCCCCTTGCGGTGTCGTCGGCAGGATGGTCACTCCGCCGTCGATCAGTTGCACGAGGAGTTCACCTGCCTCCAGCGGGGTGAAACCGCATTCATCGGCTAGGTCCAGCAGGGTCCGGTGGCCATCCACCTTCCCCAGAACCGCCCACTGTCGGGGCTCAAGGTATTGCGTGCGTTGCGCAGCATGAGGACCGATCCGCGGCACGACAGTCTCCTCGCCGATGCGCGAAAGAACCTGGGTCCAGCGAGTCCGCCGGTCGTGGATCTCTTTGAGCAGCGCGGCGATGTCTTGCGGGATGAAATCGTGGCGAGTGCGGTCGCCATTGCGGAACTGACTGGTCACCACTTGCCAGTCGATGATGCTGGCTAGCATGTCGTGCATCTGCTCGCGCACGAAGGAATCGATCACCGGCGCCTGGACATACCCCAGATGAACGAGTAGTTCACCCAGTCGCCATCCGCGCATGTCGTGGCGCTGTGCCTCGAGGGCCTCACCGAGTTGTTCGGGAGTCAGCGCACCGCACGAAACCAGTCGCACACCGAGAAGTGCTCGGCGACCAGGCACTGACAGGCTGTAGAGACGGCCGTCGCGCAGCCACACCGTCGCCCGATCGTCCGTGGGGTCAACCATCATGAGTGAGCCGGTGGCTTCCTGAGTGGCAAGGTCCAGCAACAACGATTCGACCGCAGTGGGCTCAGGCAACGACGCTGGACGGGTGGGCTCAGCAGGCACTGCGCCCACGACGGTGGACTGATGGAAGTCAGCATCGAACTGCGTCATCAATCCTCCTTTTCCGTGGTGCAGGCGGCCCGTGGCGTCACGGACCTTTCGGGGCCCTTCCCTGCCGGGAACATCGGCAGGTCTGAGCAGTTCCTTGAGGGGGCGGTATTTGCCGCCCCAAGCCAGAGATTCGTGCCACGATGGGGGTATTGATCGGCTGTCTCACGCCGGACAATGGCATTGAGGCCGACTTCGGCCCGCAGAGGAAGGACGCTCGTGACCGCACCCATGCCCGGCGGACGCCGTCGCATCGATCGGGTGTTGGCGGATGACTTCCTGACTGACCTTGAAGCCGCTGACTTGGAGTTGCTCAGCGCCAAGCGTGCGGACGCCGAACAAGAAGAAGTGGACCTGTCGTATGTGCGACGGTTGATCCAAGGACGCATCGATATTGCCGAGGCCGAGCAAGCGCGGCGTGCTGGTGGCTCCGCAGGATCCATCATCGATCAACTGGCTTCCATCCTGGCCGACCCAGGCGCATCGACGACGGGATCGGGTCGCCACTTGTCGGCCCAGCCTTCGCGACTAGATGAACATCGACGCGTGGTGGAGCGTGTGGTCTCGGATGTGCGACTCAGTGATGTCGGGGCGCTCAGTGATGAGCAGTTGGCATCAGCGATTGATGTGTTGAAAAGACACGAGGAGCAAGTCTCGAAGCTTCGTCGGCGCGTGCAGGGTGTCGTAGACGCGCTGGCGGCCGAAATCGGTCGACGCGTGGCCGCGGCTTCACCTTCGCAGTGATGGCTGCACTCCAAGCTGTAGGTGGTTTCTTAGGACTGCTGGGTCTAGGACTCATGGTGTTCAAGATCTGGCTGTTTGTTGACGCTGTGGTGCGGCGGGCAGATGCCTTCGTTGCGGCGGGCAAGCAGACCAAGAATCTCTGGATGATCCTGCTGGGGATCGCGGGCATCTGGAATGTCATCTCGCGTTCCCCGATTGATCCCATCAATCTGGCCGGCACGGTGGCAGCCATCGTCTATTTCGTGGATGTTCGCCCCGCGGTGCGCGAGGTCAGCGGCGGGCCGCCGCGCCCTCCGCGAAGCGACTGGTAGGTCGCGAGGCCATGACCTCGCGCTGAGCGACTAATAGAGCGTTGGGGCACACTTAGGCCATGAAGTTGTCCGCCGTGGGCGCATCGGGTCTGGTGCCCCAGCGAGTGGCGATGCTTTCTGTGCATTCCTCGCCGCTGGAACAGCCCGGAGTAGGCGATGCCGGCGGAATGAATGTCTATGTCGTGGAGTTATCGCGACGCCTCGCGCAGATGGGGACGCAAGTCGAGATATTCACGCGCGCAACATCGAGTGACCTCGATCCGGTTGTCACCCTCGATGAGGGAGTTCTGGTTCGTCATGTGACAGCCGGACCTTTTGAAGGGTTGGCGAAGGAAGACCTGCCGACCCAGTTGTGCGCGTTGACTTCCGGTGTGCTGCGGGCCGAAGCAGCGGCTGATCCGGGCTATTACGACCTCATTCACTCGCACTATTGGCTCAGCGGTCAGGTCGGTTGGCTGGCCAAGGAACGCTGGGGTGTGCCACTGGTGCACTCCATGCACACGATGGCACGGGTGAAGAACCTGTCGCTGGCTGAAGGAGATGTTCCCGAACCCACGGCTCGTGAGATCGGTGAAACACAGGTGGTGGAAGCCTCCGATTGCGTGGTGGCCAACACCGATGACGAAGCACGCCACCTCATGGAGCTCTACGGTGCGCGCCCCGAGCAAGTAGCCGTTGTCGCACCAGGGGTCGATCTTGATCGGTTCCGTCCTGGTGATAGTCGGCAAGCACGGCAACAACTTGGTATTGGCTTAGATGACGAACTCGTGGTCTTCGTCGGCCGCATCCAGCCGTTGAAAGCGCCCGATGTTCTGCTGCGCGCTGTGGCGCGACTGTTCCAACGCGCGCCCGAACACCGATCGCGACTTGTTGTTGCCGTGGTGGGGGGACCTTCAGGGGCTGACACGGCCTTCCCCGACCATTTACAAGGTCTGGCCGGTTCCTTGCGTATCGCGGACCGCGTGCGCTTTGCTCCGCCGGTGCCGCAAGCCGATCTGGTGCAGTGGTACCGCGC
>DPWC01000068.1 GCA_003529305.1 Actinomycetota bacterium | reverse complement strand
GTGACACGGCCATCTGGGGTGACTAGCCCTTGGCAATAGGGGTTGCGGTCTACTGACTTTAAGGTCAGGAGGTGAACAGGCCGATAAAACGCACCGGGCACCTACCCCAGCCCGAGAATGCCAAGCGCTTCCGTACGCTCACGTCGCACCAACAGCTTCGTAGTACTGGTTGCCTCTTGCGGCGGACTCATCCTTACGCGCGCACTCTATGAGGTTCTAAAGGCCCCCCCAGGCGTCGAGTGGCTCACCCTTGCGCTCCTCACCTTGATCAGCGGCTCCTTCACGGTCAAGGTGCCCTCGCTCTCGGCGCGGTTCTCCGTTTCTGAAGCATTCGTAATTACATCAGGCCTTCTCTTCGGTCCAGCGGCCGGCACGCTGACGGTGACTCTGGACGCGCTGATGATGTCCTTTTGGGTCGGCTCGGTCTCCCGGTCAGCAAGACGAGTCGCTTTCAACGCCGCAGCACCAGCAATCGCCTATTGGCTAGGCTCCAGTCTGTTCTTTGCCTTGGCTGGTGTTGCGCCCGGCCAAGTCCAACACCACTCCCTGTCAACGTTTGTAATACCCCTATTTGCGTTCGCGGCGACCTACTTCTGCATCAACACCGGTCTCATCGCACTGGCGGTCGCGAGCGAGAAGGGCCTAAGCCCTCTATCCGTGTGGCAGAAGCACTTCCCCGCCTTCGCCATCAACTACTTCGGAGGCAGCTCGGTCGCAGCCCTCTTGGTTGCGTTTGCGCCGCGAATTGATCTCTCAGTCCTGAGCATTGTGATTCCCCTGCTCTTCGTCTCTTACGCCACATTCCGTTCGTCGATTGGTCGACTTGAGGATGCAACAAGACATGTGTCCCAAATGAACGAGATGTACTTGGCAACAATCGAAGCGCTTGCTCTCGCCGTCGATGCAAAGGACCAGATCACTCACGGACACATTCGCCGCGTCCAGATCTGCACCGTGGAACTTGCCAAACAACTAGGTGTAACGGATGAAGGGCAGTTGCAGGCCATCGAAGCCGCGGCGCTCCTTCACGACATGGGAAAGCTTGCGGTACCGGAATACATACTTAACAAGCCAGGAAGATTGTCCCCTGCCGAATTCGACAAGATGAAGACACATGCGCAGATCGGGGCCGACCTGCTGTCATCAGTCAAGTTCCCGTACCCTGTCGTGCCAATTGTCAGACACCACCACGAGAACTGGGATGGAAGCGGTTACCCTGCGGGGCTATCCGGCGTAGACATTCCTCTCGGCGCCCGACTGCTTTCTGTGGTCGACTGTTTTGATGCTCTGACATCAGACAGACCCTATCGACCACGGCTAGCGAACGAGGCTGCCTTCGGGATCTTGCGTGAGCGTCGCGGAACTTTCTACGATCCTGTGGTCGTCGATACCTTCATCGCGAAGTACGACCAAATTGCCGCGAAGGTTGCTCAGGAGGACTCAGAGCCTCATTACGAGCTCTTGGGTGACTTCATCGATTCTGCAAGCGATACAGCGTCGCTGGTCACCACTTCCAGCCCCTCCTCACCACCGCTAGAACTACTTGAGGCACACCTTCAAAAGGTGGCGACCGCAGAGGCCATGCCTCAAGCGTTGGCGCTCGCCACGCGGTGCGTCACCCACCTAACTCCTGCCAATGTCTGCGCGTTCTTCTTGTTCGACCCAGACCAAGCCCGATTGATCTGCACGCATTCCGGTGGGAGGCAAGGGGAGCTGTTACTCGGTCTTGAGATCGAGATAGGCGAGCGAGTGAGCGGCTGGACCGCAGCGAACGAGGCGACATCGCTGAACTCACATGCCGCGCTCGACTTGGGCTCGCTGGCACAGGCCTTCGCCCCAGCCCTCCAAAGCACTCTGTCAGTCCCGGTCATCAAAGGCGGCCATCTGATCGGAGTTCTTACCGGCTACTCCGATAAGGGGCAGGCCTTCAGCCAGGCCCAACGTGAGCTGCTCGAAAAAGTAGCGGCGACACTAGCCGGGGCCTCGTACTGCCAGCGCCAGGCGCCGTTATCCTCCACACAAGCCGCAGCGAAAGCCTAGTCACAGGGCTACGAGCGAACCCGCGGATCCAGTCGGGCGCCGCAAGTGCGACAGTAGACTGAACGGCGAACGAAGTTCAGATCTTCTTGGCCAGGGCGGCTGGCTGTTACGAAGCTAGGGCCGGCAGTTCTGAACTGGTGGGCTCTGGCCGGTGTCTTCATCAGACTCGGTCCCACAATACGTCGCGGCGTTCCCGTCCTTGATGCTGTAGCTTCCACAACGATTGACCTGGTGATAGCGCCTGAACGCGTCGCAGTAATTAACACGAACGTAGACAAACAATCGATCCCCGTTTCGGAAACGAGCCGCGTCGTTCGGCGGTACGTCACTATCAATACGCAACCAACGGCCAGCCTCAGATGGAAGCACGACGCCGATGTTGTTGATGGCCTGGAATCGCCGCCAATCATCTTCGGTTGGCTGCCATGCTGGTCCCGCAACGACTTTCACCAAGGCCGAACTGACGACCTTGAAAGCCGGTGTCTTTCCAGAGTTATTGAGGGGCAGTCTAATGTCGAGATGATTGTCAGCAACTGGAAGCTTCGTCTCGCCGGAAAACGTATACGACAGCCACGCGCGTTGGTCGATTTGTATCGTTTGCCGTGTCAGAAAGAACTGGCACCCGGTGAATACCGTAGTGGCGGCCGTCGCAATCATCATCAACACCGAGGGAATGGAATCAAACTTCAACGCAATTCGCCCTCTGCTGCATAATCGTCTTCTGAACTTTGCCATGGCCTCGACGCCGTACATAAGTGGCCTCCTATATCCACAGGCGAAGGCGGCCCGGGCGCGGCTGCACCTGAATCACATCGAAGCCTACTCGGCCAAGTTCCGTTCCGGCAGCCCATACACCATCGCGCAATACGACTATCCGGAGCGCGGAATCCGCATGATGCGGATCACACTGAATCCGCTCAACCTGATGCTTCCGATCGCGATCGGTGAGTGTGCCCATAACCTAAGGTCCTCCCTGGACCATCTCGCCTGGCAATTGGGACTTCTAAGCGGCCGAACACCGAGCCGATCCAGCGCATTCCCGATCCACTCCAGCGATTCCCCCCGCGATCGAGAGCGGTTCATGCGCGCGACATTGGACATCCCATGCGAGGCTGTTGAGATCATCAAGTCTCTCCAGCCGCATCTCAGAGGGAAGAGCATGAAGTCCGACCCCCTGTGGCAACTGAACAAGCTCTGCAACCTCGATAAGCACGTTACCGTCGGCAGCAGTCATACACTGATTCAGTTCAAGGTTCTTCGTGAGGGCGTGACGTGGCGCTCTCTTGAAGACAGCCAAGAGCTTGAGATTTTCACGCCCATCGATGACGACAACACCGAACCGCGGTTCGAACTGCACCCGCCTGAGCTGATATTCGGCAAGCCAATCGACGCACCTGGAGCGGATTTCTGGATCACTGAGAGACAACTCGCAGCTATACACAGTTACGTCAGTAATGACGTGTTGCCGCGATTTGGACCGTTCTTCCCGAACTGCCCGACACTAGCCGATGTTACTCGCGAGGACCCGTCTCAAAACTCACCCCTTCAGTGAGCAAGACGGGCTTCTCCCCTGACCCTTCAGGAAGGGGATACTCGCACCTAGGACTCCGTGGCGCACCGACCGCGTGCATGTGAGGCCGCTAGTGTCTTCGATCTCGATTCGCCCAAGGTGTCCGCAGCGCTCCTAGCTCGAGGCGCGCTCGTCATCGATGAATCAGTCATCGACAACGAGCACTCCACCGTCGCTGAGCGCGAGCACCGGCTGAAAGAAGCCGGCTACTTCTTCTGCTTCGCGATCACCTTGTCGGCGATCTTCTTGTAGGTGGCCTCGGGCACGATGTTCTTCGTCACGAGGTCGTTCTTCCCCCGGTAGGGACGCCCCGCGATGATCTTCCCGGCGTAGGCATCCCCGATGCCCGGCAGCGTCATCAACTGATCCTTGGTGGCCGAGTTGAGGTCCAGCAGATCCGCGGCGGCGGCAGCCTTGGCCGCCGGTGCAGCCGGGGCCTTCGCCGCGGGGGCGGCTGGGGCCTTGGCCGGAGCCTTGCCGGGTGCGGCCTGGGCCAGGAGCGACGGCGCGGCGGGCCCGAGCGTGACGAGTAGTGCGCATATCAGGGCGAGGCGATGAATGGTGTGACGCATGAATCCTCCGCCCTCATGCTAACTCTGGGTGCAGATTCACGCATGCGGCGCTGAACGGTCGCGCTAGAATTCGCTCCGGAGGCAAAATCCACCCGTGGCTGTCACTCTTCTGTCGCGTCGGTGTCCCTCGTGCCAGAGCGTCAACCTGCGCGCCTCCCGCCGCCGGCCCAGCGATCCGGCGTTCTTTCGGTTCTTCCTCACAGCCTATCGGTGCCGCGACTGTCGCAAGCGCAACTGGCGCCCGTCGGTCGCCCGGACGAGTCTCAGCGTGGTGCTGATGGCGTCGGTGGCAAGCGTCACGGTGGTGGCCTTGCGCCGGCATCCCACGACGGCCACCTACATCGCAAACACGCCAGAGCCCGCGATTACGCCTGCCGCCAATACGAAGGCGGTGGCCACGCCCACCACCGGTGGGTCTGTGGCCGGCATCCAGTCGGTGGCCAGCGCGGGTGATCGCAACGCGCAGTTCACGCTGGCGCGGATGTATCGGGAAGGGGATGGCGTGGATCGCGACAACGCCCTGGCCCTGCACTGGCTCACCGAGGCCGCCAAGCGCGATCACCCGGCGGCGCAGATGGCGCTCGCGCGCCTGTATCTGGACGGCACCGCCGGCACGCAGCGCGACATGGATAGCGCGGCCCGCTGGCTCGACCGCGCGGCGCACCTGGGCAACGCCGAGGCGCAGTACGAACTCGCGACGCTCACCCGCGAAGGCGTGTCGGTGAAGCGCG
>DPWC01000122.1:5791-6461 GCA_003529305.1 Actinomycetota bacterium | reverse complement strand
GTTGAAGTGGTTCTGGTTGGTGTTCAGCGTCAGCATCGTGAACCAGGCGTTGTCGGTCTCAAGAACCGTGCGGCCCAGTGGGTGCTGAAAGACATCACCGACCACGAAGTCTTCGTAGAAGCGGCCCATCACAGCGGGGTGGAGCGTCATCTGGCGGGATCTCCCGTTCGGGTTGGTCGGCTGCTGGGCGTCTCGCCCGCGTCGGCTACCCCATTCTGCCGAGCGGTCAGAGTCAGCTTGGCAGCGGGCCGCGCAGTTCCATGTCGGCCCCCGCTGGCGAGGTTGCCCATGCCGCAGCCTCGGGGTAGCCATCAAGGCCCGGAGCGGTGACCACTGGGTGAACGGTGGCTCCCGCCGACGCCAGCACAGTGGCAGCTGCCGCTACATCCTCAACGCGCACCCCGATGGCCAGCGCACCGGGCACCAACGGGCGACCGGAGACCAAAGCACCAGGAGCCTCCGTGAAAGCCATCAACTCAAAGCGCGGTGGTGCAGCCTCTGGGCCGGTCATCACCGACATCGTGATGGGCGCATGACGCGGCAACATCATGAACTCCGATACCGCGGGCACATCAATGGGAAAGCGCGACTTCAGCTGCAAACCGACCACGGCGGTCCAAAAGGTTGTCTCCGCGTCGATGTCATCGACGGTGGCCACCATCGAATGCAA
>DPWC01000122.1:0-5374 GCA_003529305.1 Actinomycetota bacterium | reverse complement strand
GCACAACTGTTCGACACATTGGTCGAATACACATCGAGGGCATGGCCCCCGCGATGAAAGTCGCCACGGTCCGGCGCCGCCAAGGGCGTGGCGACCAGACGGATCAGTCCCGATGTCGCTCCCGGCACGCCCATCACGATTTGTTCGGTGTCGGCCGCCAAGCCATACAGCGCAGCCGCCGCCGTCGCATCAACGCTATGGCGACCCAACTCAGTGAAGCCTTGCGCCTCGAAGAAGGTCACGCTGGCGGAAAGGTCTGAGCACCCCACAATCGCGTGGTCTGTGGTGACAGTTCCAGCAATGGCCTGCGGTTCGCTCACGACCGCGAACTTACTGCACGATTAGGTCAGAGCCCGTCTTCACTACGACGGCGCCACCGCTCCTCAGCGCGATCCATCACGGAGCCCCCACGCTTGGCCCGCCGACCCTGTGGTGACTGGCCGCTGGGGTGCTGTGCCGAAGTGGCGGACTTGGGTCGGCCCCACCACGAGATCACATAGGTCACCGAGATGAGCATTTGCACAAAGCCGAGGATGCTGATCAGTTCCACACCCTGCGCCACACCCAAAAGCAGCAGGCCAACACCGATGAAGAATCCGATAGCCGCCAGACCAAATCGCCGACTAGCACCACCGGTGAGTCGGCCACCGCGCAGCGTCGTTGCCAACTTCGGGTCGTCTTCGTAAAGCGCGCGCTCCATCTGCGCCAAGAGGCGTTGTTCGTGCTCAGACAATGGCACTGCTGTCGCCTCCTCTTCTTTTTCTTTGCGCCGCGTCCTCCGGCGCACTCCGTGGCCGGTGGAACCAGCATAGGCACGCCGGCCCACCGGCGAAACCGGTCACGACGAACTGCCCCCAAGCGGCCCACCCGAGGCGGGGTCCTCGGTCCCGTGTCGCCCCTCCGGGAGCAGGGAGGCCGGCCGCACCACTCCTGGCCCGAATCGGGCCACCGCGGCATCCACGGCGCGCTCGGCGTCGGGCCAGCCATGCGCAGGCTCATCCAAGGCCAGCTGATGAGACCTCGCCGCGCCAGCCACCAAACCCTCGACGCGCACACCCACCAGTCGCAGGCGAGCCCGCTGCAGGCCAAGGGCATCAAAGAGGTCATCGGCCACGGCGGCGATTTCTCGGCCCACATCGGTGGGGCTGCCCAGGGTGCGTGACCGAGTCAGCGTGGTGAAGTCAGCAAAGCGCACCTTGATCGAGATCGTTCTTCCCGCCAACTGCTGACGCCGCAGCCGAGTAGCCACTTGATCGGCCAACCGCAGGAACTCGCGATGCACCACGGCAGGATCGTCGACATCTCGCTCGAAGGTGTGCTCGGCGCCCACTGATCGCTCCGGGGCGTGTGCCACGACCGGCCGAGGGTCACGACCCCACGACAACTCATACAAGTGCCGACCAGCAGCATCCCCCATGGCTCGTTGCAAGGTGCGCATCGGGGTGTGGGCGACATCGGCAACGCTGAGCAGCCCAAGGCGGCGCAACTGATCTTCAGTGCGTTCCCCCACGCCCCAGAGCGCGCCTACCGGCAGGGGATGCAAGAACTCCACCACCGAGTCAGCAGGAACCACATGCAGGCCATCGGGCTTGGCTGCATTGGTGGCCAATTTGGCGACAAATTTGGTGGTGGCCACGCCAACGGAGCAGGTGACGCCCAGCTCGCGACGAACTCGCCCACGGATCTGCTCACCGATGCTCGCCGGACTGCCCAACAAGCGGACAGCGCCCGAGACATCCAGGAACGCCTCGTCTAGTGCTAACGGCTCCACCAACGGAGTGAAGTCGGCAAAGATTGCCATCACCGCTCGCGAGGTTTCCCGATATCGCTCCATCCGCGGCGGCAGCACAGCCGCCTGCGGGCACATCCGCCGCGCTCGAGTCACCGGCATCGCCGAGCGCACACCAAAGGCTCGTGCTTCGTAGGTGGCGCTCAGGACTACGCCCCGATTGGTCCCACCGCCGACAATCACCGGCGTGCCGACCAGTTCGGGGCGATCGACCAATTCCACTGACGCATAGAACGCGTCCATATCCACATGCAGCACCGTGCAGCCGGTGTCGTCGCCCCGCTCTCCCCTAGTTGGAGGCATGTGGTGGGGCCGCGTCATGAGCTCAACCCGCTAGCGCCCTTCGCGCATGGGCCGCACCAGCCACGAGCACACGGAGCTTGTCCTCGGCGACGCTGCGCCGCATCGGGGCCATACCGCAGTTGGTCGACGCAATCACCTGCTCCGCACCGACGAGGTCCGCAGCCATCAGCAAAACCTCGGCAACCTCCTCGGGTGTTTCCACCCGATCAGAGGCCACATCAATGGCGCCCACCATCACTGCCTTGCCGGTGAGCAGGGCGATGAGTTCCATCGGCACCTGTGAGGCGATGCACTCCACGCTGACCTGCTGGATGGAACTGTCAGCCAGCGCCGGAAAGAACTCCTCGTACTGGCGCCACTCGTGGCCCAGACTCTGCTTCCAGCGAGCGTTGGCTTCAATGCCGTAGCCGTAGCAAATGTGGACAGCAGTCGTGCAGGTCAGCCCCTGCGCGGCACGCTCCAGCGCTTGGATGCCCAGGGTCGATGCCAACTCCGGATACACATTGAATGCCGGTTCGTCGAATTGCACGATGTCAATGCCATCGCCCTGCAGTGCCAGTGCCTCGTGATTCAACAACTCAGCAAACGCCATCACCAGTGCGGCCCGATCGCCATAGTGCGCGTCGGCCACGGTGTCGACCAAAGTCAGCGGGCCCGGCAAGGTGAACTTGGTGGGGCGTGAAGTGTGAGCGCGAAGTACCTGCGCCTCTGCGCCATGGATTCGACCACGCAATGAGATCGGGGCCACCACCTGAGGCACCAACGCCTCGTACCGACCGTTGCGAATCGCCATCGTGACTTTGTTCACGGTGTCGATGCCCTCGACTCCGTCAAGAAATCCGTGCACGAAATGCTGCCGAGCTTGTTCGCCGTCGCCCACGATGTTGATACCGATGTCTTCCTGCAGTTTGACCCACAGCAGCGTGGCATCGGCCTTGGCTTGGTCAAGGTCATCGTGTGCACGCCACTGCGGCCAGAGCTGCTGAGTCTGCGCGAGCCATCCGGGCTTGGGCAGCGAGCCGGTGACCGTGGCTGGGATCAGCGGTGTCGTCATGGGTGTCATTGATCCCACCCTAGGTGGGTCAGCACAGCCGGCAGGCCGTCGTGTCGCCACAGCGCGTGCAATTCGGCAAGGTCCCATGCGCCGGTGCCGCGCAACGAGATGCCGCGTGGCCCGCTGCGGCGCAGCACACCAGTGGCCAGTAGCAACCATCCGTTGAAAACTCGCTGCAGAACCGATGAATCGGTGTCATCGAAAAACGCGAGATCCACTGCACCCGTGGCGTCATCAAGCGTGGTGAACACCACTCGACGCCCTGACCGCATCGGTGGCGTCATCGTGGACACCTTGATGCCAGCTACCACCACTTCACTGCCCGAACGGGTCTGCAACAGATCGCGCGAACGGGTCGCGCCTAGCGCTCGCAAAAGATCGCCATAGAAGGCGATGACATGGTGACTCGCATCAAGACCGAGAACCTCCAACTCGGTGCGCACCTGCTCGGCTGGCGCCATCGCTGGCAAACCTGTGGGCTCGGTGGTCACCGAAGAGGCATCGAGTAGCGCTAGTTGGGTGGCACCGGCAGATTCCCGCCTTGCGGCAATGGACTGGCTGCTGAGTGAACCTCCAGAGCCGCGCGATCGGCCAGAGCCGCGCGATCCGCGCCCAAGATCGTGCAGATGGAGCAGCAAGTCGCGGCGAGTGATGCCGGTGTCGGCATAAAGACTGTCCAGCCCTCCTACTTCAACAAGACGCTCCAGTACGGGCTGGCTCACCCCCGAACGCCTCCACACATCGGGCAGATCGGTGTAGGGCCGAGCCGCTACAACACCTTCGGCCTCAGCCTCGCTGATCCCCGCGACATCACCCAGTGCCAATCGAATGCCATGACCTGTGGGTGTGACCTCCACGCGATACACCGCGTCAGAGCGCTGCACATCCAGCGGCAAGATGGCCACACCCAGTTGTCGCGCTTCATCAAGGATCACCCGCTTGGGGTACATCCCTGGGTCGTGGGTCAGCACTCCGGCCAGAAAAGCTGCCGGATGATGCGCCTTCAGCCACGCTGATTGAAAAGTCGGCAACGCAAACGCCGCCGCATGGGCTTTACAGAAACCAAATGAGCCGAAGGCAACCAGTACCTCCCAGACTCGCTCAATGACCTCCAGTGCGTATCCGCGATCCAAAGCCGCCGGGTAGAACCACTGCCGCAACACCTCATGCTGCGCACGATCCCCTAGAGCCCGCCGAACTTCATCAGCGCGAGCCAGCGACGCACCTGACATCGTCGAGACAATCTGCAGCACCTGTTCGTGAAAGACCACGACACCTTCAGTGCGTTCAAGAAACGGCCACAGATCGGGGTGCAGCCGTTGAGGTGGTGCCCAACCATGCCGGGCCCGCAGAAACGGCGTGATCATGTCGGAGGACACCGGGCCCGGACGAAACAGCGAGATGTCGATGATCAGGTCGTCGAATGACTCCGGCGCAAACTTGCCGATGAGTTCTCGTTGGCCTGGCGATTCAATCTGAAAGCACCCAATCGTTCGAGTGCTTCGAACTAGTTCAAAGGTCTGCGGGTCATTCAGTGGCACCTGAGCAGAGTCGTCAAGATCCACCAGCACGCCCTCAACCCGGGCGATCTCGGTGACGGCGTAGGCCATAGCCGATTGCATCCGCACACCGAGTACATCCAGTTTGAGCAGACCAAGATGCTCAACATCGTCTTTGTCGAACTGCGTCATCGAGAACCCGGCGGGCGTGGACACCACCGGTGTGCGTGCCAGCAGCGAGGCATCAGACAGCACAATGCCGCACGGATGCATCGCTGGATGCCGCGGGAGACCGTCTAAACCTTCGACCAGATCCAGCAGAAGTCCGAGTCGGTGACTGCTACGACCAACGCGCCCATCCCGTAGCTCTGGCACAGACGCCAGCGCAATACGCACATCGCGAGCCCGCACCCGCGGAAAAGCTCGAGCGATCTCGTCAATCTCTGTGGAATCAAGACCTAATGCTGCACCGGCATCACGAATGGCGTGCCGCGCTCGATAGGTGTCTGTCATCGCTACACATGCAGCGCGCTGCTCGCCGTACATTTCAAAGATGCGCTCATAGATCTCGAGTCGGCGGGCTGATTCGACATCAATGTCGATATCGGGTAACTGAACTCGCAGCGGCGACAAGAAGCGCTCAAAGAGCAGCCCGTGCTCCAGTGGGTCCACTCCACTGATTCCCAGCAGGAAATTGACCACACTGCCCGCACCAGAACCGCGCGCCGC
>DPWC01000071.1 GCA_003529305.1 Actinomycetota bacterium | reverse complement strand
GGCCTAGCACGCCGCCCTCTCAAGGCGGTAGCGCGGGTTCGAATCCCGTCGGGGCTACGAGCTCAAGGCGTCGGTGAGTGCTCGTGCCGCGCCCACCACAGCGGTCGCATGGAGCCGTCCCGGTGCTTTGGTGAGTCGTTCCAGAGGCCCGGAAACGCTGACTGCTCCCACCACTTTGCCTCGTTCGTCGCGCACCGGTGCCGACACTGAGGCGACGCCTGCTTCGCGCTCGCCGACCGACTGGGCCCATCCGCGACGCCGCACGCCGGCCAGAGTGGGTGCATCAAATCGAGCGCCCTCCACAGACCGGCGAACCAGATCAGCGTCCTCCCAAGCCAGCAGCACCTGCGCTGCGGACCCTGCATGCATCGAGAGCACAGCTCCAATGGGAACAGAATCCAGCAGACCGCTGCGTCGATCCGCAGCGGCGATGCACACCCGATGTGCGCCTTGTCGACGGTACAGCTGACAACTCTCGCCGGTGCGATCCCGCAGGCCCGCCAGGATCGGACCGGCAGCAGTCAGCAGTAGATCGTGCCCAGTGGCAGTGGCGAGTTCGCTGCAGCGCGGACCAATAATGAAGCGGCCTTGCAGATCACGGCTGACGAGCCGATGGTGCTCCAACGCAGCGGCGAGTCGATAGGCCGTCGGTCGCGACAGCCCCGTGACAGCCACGAGGTCGCTAAGCGACAGCGGTCCGGCTTCGAGGGCGCCAAGGACGAGGGCGGCCTTGTCGAGCACACCGACGCCGCTACTGTTGTTCACGGCGCAAGACTGCCGTCTCATATCCTGAGACGCAAGGAGGCCAGCGCCGGTAGATTCGAACGAGTGCCCGAGTAAGCAAGGGAGACGGCATGGGCCGCACATTGGCGGAGAAGGTGTGGGACGCCCATGTTGTGCGTCGCGCTGAGGGTGAACCAGATCTGATCTACATCGATCTGCACCTGTCTCACGAAGTCACCAGTCCGCAGGCCTTTGACGGGCTTCGCGCGGCCAATCGCCGGGTGCGCCGGCCTGATCTGACCATCGCCACAGAAGACCACAATGTGCCCACCACGGATATCGACAAACCCATTGCCGATCCCGTGAGTGCCGCCCAGGTGAACGCCCTTCGTCACAATGCCGATGAATTCGGCATCCGGATTTTTCCACTGGGCAATGTTGAGCAGGGAATTGTTCATGTGGTCGGGCCGCAGTTGGGTCTGACTCAGCCGGGCATGACGGTGGTGTGCGGCGACAGCCACACAGCTACGCACGGTGCCTTCGGAGCTCTGGCGTTTGGCATTGGAACCAGTGAAGTCGAACATGTACTGGCCACGCAGACCCTGCCACTGAAGCCGTTCAAGACCATGGCGGTCGAGGTCGATGGCGACTTGCCAGACGGCGTCACGGCCAAAGACTTGATCTTGGCGGTGATTGCCCAGATCGGTACTGGTGGCGGGCAGGGTCATGTCATCGAATATCGCGGCACGGCCATCGAAGCGTTATCGATGGAAGCGCGCATGACGGTGTGCAACATGTCGATCGAAGCCGGAGCTCGCGCCGGCATGATCGCGCCGGATGCCACCACTTTTGAATACCTCCACGGCCGCCCGCATGCCCCGCAGGGTGCGCAGTGGGATGAAGCAGTGGCGTACTGGCGATCGCTGTGCACAGACTCTGATGCCACTTTCGACAAAGTGGTGCACATCGATGCGGCCTCGCTCTCGCCGTTTGTCACCTGGGGCACGAACCCTGGTCAGGGGGTGCCGTTGTCGGCAGTGGTGCCCTCGGTGGACGACTTCACTGACCCCGTAGATCGAGCTGCTGCCGAGCGGGCGCTGGAGTACATGAACCTCACCCCTGGCACTCCCATGCGGGACATCGCCGTGGATGCCGTGTTTGTCGGTTCGTGCACCAACGGCCGTATCGAAGACCTCCGCACGGTTGCAGCCATCTTGAAGGGTCGTCGAGTTGCTGAGGGCATCTCGATGCTGGTCGTGCCCGGCTCAGCACGCGTGCGCTTGGCGGCAGAAGCCGAGGGCCTCGACGAGATCATCACAGCCGCCGGCGCCCAATGGCGCAATGCGGGTTGTTCCATGTGTATGGGGATGAACCCGGACTATCTGCAACCGGGCCAGCGCAGTGCGTCAACATCAAATCGAAACTTCGAAGGTCGCCAAGGACCGGGTGCGCGCACGCATCTGGTGTCACCGGCGGTGGCCGCTGCTACGGCCGTGGTGGGGCGCTTGGCCGCACCGGCAGACCTGCCGGCTATCTGAGGATTGGGAGGAACAACTCGTGGAGAAGTTCACTGTTCACACCGGTACGGCTGTGCCGTTGCGTCGCAGCAATGTCGATACCGACCAGATCATCCCGGGGGAATACCTCAAGCGGATCACCCGCCACGGCTACGAGGACGCCTTGTTCGCCGATTGGCGCAGCGAGTCTGACTTTGTCCTGAATCAGCCGCAATATGCCGGCGCGACGGTGCTCGTCGCCGGTCCGGAGTTCGGCACGGGCTCGTCGCGTGAGCATGCGGTGTGGGCACTGCAGGACTACGGGTTCACTGTGGTGTTGTCGTCGCGCTTTGCGGATATATTTCGAGGGAACTCGGGGAAGGTGGGCCTGCTGACGGCCGCTGTGGATCAAGAGGTCATTGAGCAGCTCTGGAGCGCGATTGAGGCGGATCCGGCGACCCCGATCACAGTGGACCTCCAGAAGCGCGAAGTGCGGTGGCTTGATCAGGCGGCGCCGTTCGAGGTGGATGACTATGTCCGATGGCGCTTGCTCGAAGGACTTGATGACATCGGCATCACTTTGCGGCACGACGCCGAGATCGCCGAGTTTGAATCGCGTCGGCCAGCGTGGTTGCCCACCACCGCACCCACCCAAGCGTGACTCTGGAAACGGATCACGGCGTTCCATCGCAGAGCGCGTCCTCTTGGGACGGTGCGCAGTACGCGCAGCACACCGCGCATCATCGAGCGTTTGACCATCTGCTGGTCGAACGCATTGGCGAGTTGTCGACGGATGCCTATGTAATCGACATCGGCTGTGGTGCGGGGGATCTCACCCGTCAGTGGGCGGCTCGCGTTCCAGATGGCATGGTGCTGGGCATCGATGCGGACGAATCGATGATTCGCACGGCAGGCTCCGGACCGCACTTGCCTCATCTGCTGTTCCGCACTCTGCCAGCGCAGCGGCTGGCCGAAGCCGAGCAGCCAGGCCGGGTGGATGCGATCGTCTCCACCGCATGTTTGCACTGGATACCGGCCGAAGAACAGCCAGCGTTGCTGGCGTCGGCATGGACGCTGTTGCGGCCCGGGGGGTTGTGGTGCGTGGAGTTTGGCGGCGCTGGACAGCTCGCAGAGGTGCGCACTGTTCTGGATCCCTTGGCCGCCGCATTCGGCAGTAGCGGACACCGTTGGTTCTTCCCCTCCGCGAGCGAATATGCCGCGTTGCTCACGGCAGCCGGCTTTGTGCAGGTCGAGACCGCCTTGGTGCGGCAGCAGCGGGTACTGGCCGGGCCTGGGGGAGTGGCGGGCTGGCTGACCAGCCAGGTGTTGATGGCCTACCGCGACGGCATCCCCTCAGAGCGATGGCCTGAGTTTGTTGAGGCTGCTGTGGCTGCTGTGACACATGTTGTGGCGCGAACCACAGTGGAGGGCGATCAGGGGCTGCCGAGCGTGCCGTATGTGCGCGTGGCGGCGCGTGCCGTTCGCCCGTAAACCCCTAAGTTGTCGGCCTGAGGCACCACGCCACCACATCGTTCGAAGGGGTTCCACAGTGAACAAGGCTGAATTGATCGACGCTCTGGCCGACGAGGCCGGCACCTCCAAGGCTGCCGCCGCCGAGTCGCTCGAGGCGCTCATCACCGTTATTTCCCGCGCGCTGTCGAAGAAGGATGCGGTGAACATCACCGGATTCGGCAAGTTCGAGGCTCGCGACCGGGCAGCTCGCACCGCGCGCAACCCGCAGACCGGCGAGACCGTGAAGGTCAAGGCCACCACGGTTCCCGCGTTCAAGGCAGGTGCGGACCTGAAGAAGATCGTGAGCGGCGAGAAGAAGATCAAGTAGTCGATGGTTTAACCGTGGCAAGGGCCGCATCCTGATTCGAGGATGCGGCCCTTGTGCTGTCTAGGGATGGGCTAGGGCGTCCAGCACGGCGCGGGTGTACTGACCAACTCCGAGTCGCTGCGCGTCCCAGAGGTCCACGGCGGTGTCAATATCGCGGCGCAGACTGGCGAGCCCTGCGCCGCGCCCCAATTCGATGGCCCCACCGGCGGCATGCAGTGCTCGACTGTGTGGACCAAACGACGGCGCAAAGGGCGCACTGTGGGGAGCCAAATACATCGTGGTGCCGGTTCCCTGCGCATCAGCGACAAATCCCGCGACGCCAATGTCTAGGCCTTCGGTTTCGGCAAGAACTTGATCGATGGCCTCCGGGGTTGCCGCAGCGAGATCGCACGACATGGCAGCGACGCCGATGCCGGGCCAGCGCCGTTGCGCCTCGTTAAAGCCATGCAGCAGTGCGGCGTTGATCCCGGCTTCAGGAAGGTCAGCGATGACGACGGCGCCGGCCTCGCTCAGGGATGCTGTGGCAACAGCATCATCGGTGATCGCCAGAACATGGGCTGCTCGTGGCGCGGCGAGGGCCGCCGCGCAAGTGTCCCGTGCCAAGGCCAAGGCAAGTTCGGCTCGTCCCTGCCCGGTGAAGCCAGGAAGGTCAAGGTTCAAGCGGGATTTTGCGCTGGCGAGGCGCTTGACCGGCAGCAGCACGCACCAGGGCACGCCCTGATCCTGCCAGCCCAACCGGTAGCGTCAGCAAACCCGCTGGGGCGGGGGGCCAAAGATCAGCGACGGTGGCGAAGGGACGGTGCACAGTGAGTCGAATTGCCGTACTCGGTGCCGGATCTTGGGGAACCGCATTCGCTCAGATCGCCGCGGACAACGGCCACGATGTCGTGCTGTGGGGTCGTGATGAATACATCACCAGCACGATCACGAACTCTCGAACCAACCCGGCCTTTCACCCTGGTTTCACTCTTCCCGAAGGGGTGTGGGCCTCCACCAACATTGGCACGGTTGTACGCGGGGCTCAGGTCATCGTGCTGGCAATTCCTGCACAAGCGGTCCGTCAGCGTTTGCTTGAGTGGCGCTCGGAGATTCCCGCTGATGCAGTAGTACTGAGTTTGATCAAGGGCCTTGAGGCAGGCACCTCGCTGCGCATGACCGAAGTGGTGCACGATGTTTTGCCCTGCGATCCGGCCGCGGTCGGCGTGCTCAGTGGACCCAACTTGGCGCGCGAGATCATGCAGCGACTCCCGGCCGCCGCAGTGGTGGCTTTTCCCGATCGAACAGTGGCCGAATTGGTGCAGGCCACCATCGCGACGGGTTACTTCCGCCCCTACACCAATACCGATGTCACGGGTGTCGAACTCGGTGGTGCAGTCAAGAATGTGATCGCGCTGGCCGTGGGCATCGCCGAGGGCATGGAATTGGGCGCCAATGCCTATGCCGCGTTGATGACCCGCGGATTGGCCGAGACGGTCAAGCTGGGTGTGGGCCTGGGCGCTAATCCTTTGACTTTCAGTGGGTTGGCTGGCATGGGCGACCTCGTGGCCACCTGCACCTCGCCGCTGTCGCGCAATCGCTCGCTGGGTGAACTGCTGGGTCGCGGCGCGGGACTCGCCGAGGCAATCGCGGAAACCAAGCAGACGGCAGAGGGCGTGACCTCGTCGCATCCACTCTTGGAACTTGCCAATGGTCTTGATGTTGAGATGCCGTTGACCTCAGCGGTGCATGCGGTGATTCATGAGGGAGCTGAGCCGCAAGGGGTGATGCGGGCACTGATGTCGCGCGATACCAAGCCGGAAGTTTCGCACTGACGCCGGAAATACCCAGCTAGGGAACGCAGCGATCGATAGCGCCTTCAAGGTCGTGCCACAAGTCTTCGGCATCTTCAATACCGACCGATAGCCGGATCAGCGAGGGCGGCAAGTCCGGGTGCTCGAAGGCGTAGCGAGCGCGACGCTCAATCAGTGACTCCACCCCACCGATGCTGGTGGCATGAGTCCACAGTGTTGTGGACTGGCAGATGGCCTCAGCCTGCTCGGGAGTTCCGGCCTCAAACCCGACGATGGCGCACGGACCTGTCGTGGCTAGGGCCAGAGCGTGACCGGGGTGATCGGCAAACCCGGGCCAGCGCACGCCGTCAACTTTCGGATGCGCACGAAGGCGCTCGGCGATGACGGCGGCATTGGCCAGATGGCGTTCCATCCTGACGGCCAGGGTGCGCACTCCGCGCAGTGCTAGCCACGCCTCGAAGGGGCTGCTCACGGAACCATTCATGACGCGGCGAAACTTCAACGCCGCGAGTAGGTCAGCGTCCTGAGCCGCTAACACACCCATCAACAGGTCAGAATGACCGGCGATGTACTTCGTGGCCGAATGCACCACGATGTCAGCGCCCCAGGTCAACGGCTGCGCGCAGTACGGCGAACTGAAGGTGCTGTCGACCGCGGTGAGAGCGCCGCAGGCTTTGGCGTGCCGCGCCAGTGCTACAACATCGCTGACCTGCAGCAGCGGATTTGTCGGTGACTCCACCCACAGCAGGTGCGCCCCGTCCAACGCCTCAGCGATGTCGGCATCAGGCCCCGCGACATACTCGCGCAGCACGATGCGTCCGCCAGTGTGGAGCTCGTGGAGACGCGCTCGAGTATTGGAATACGGATGTGCGGGAGCCACGACCACTCCGCCAGCGGGCACCAGATCCAAGACGGCATCGATCGCGGCGATTCCGGAGGCGAAACACAGTGCGCCTGCAGCACCTTCGAGATCAGCGACCGCCTCCTCGAAGGCCCACCAGGTGGGGTTGCCTTCGCGTCCATATTCGGGGGCTCCACCAGCGTGGTAGGTCGATGACATCACGATGGGTGGGTTCACCGGCGCCCCAGGCTCAGCGGCTGGCCGCCCAGTGGTCACCGCCCGAGTTGACGGAGCAAGGCCACGCGCACTGTCATCGGTCATGGCGTCAGTATCTCGCCGCTAGGGTCATGGGTGATGACCGAGCAGACAGCCTCGACGAGTTCGGGCGTAGAGGGCGCAGCACAGAGGCGTCCTCGCGTCCTTGTGCTCTACGGCGGCCGCAGCAGTGAGCACTCCATCTCCTGCGTGTCGGCTGGCGGCGTGCTGGCCGCATTGGACGCCCGGCAATGGGATGTGGTCACCGTCGGGATTGACCGCCAGGGTCGGTGGTGGCTGACCGAGGTCACACCGACCGATCTCGCAGCGGTCGATGGCGTGCTTCCTGAAGTTCGCCCGACGGCAGATCCCGTGGCCCTCGCGCCAGGTGACGATGGGCCACGCCTGCACAGCATCGCCGAGGCCGGGGGCAAAGACCTTGGCGTCGTGGATGTCGTCTTTCCGCTCCTTCATGGTCCGTGGGGCGAGGACGGTGCCATTCAAGGTTGGTTGGAATCGGTGAGTGCGGCTTATGTCGGCTCAGGTGTTCTCACCTCCGCCGTAGCCATGGATAAGGCAGCGATGAAACTAGCGCTGCAGGCCCATGGATTGCCGGTCGGACCATTTGAGGTTGTGCACGATGGCGAATGGCAACGAGGTCGGGACCGAGTGTTGGCCCGCGTGGAGTTTGCCCTGTCATTGCCCGTGTTCGTCAAGCCAGTGCGCGCCGGATCGAGCATTGGCATCACGCGGGTGACTAACTGGGCCGACTTAGGCAGTGCCATCGATGAGGCTCGTCGCCACGATCCACGGGTGATCGTGGAGGAATCGGTCTCAGGAGCCGAAATCGAGTGTGGAGTTTTGGGTGCCGGTCGATCACATGACGATTTTCCGCAAGCCAGTACCACCGCGCGCATCGTGCTGCGCGACGGCCGAGCGTTCTACGACTTCGATGCCAAATACCTCGACGACGCGGCAGATCTGGTGGTGCCCTCGGGTTTGCCCGGTGAGGTCGATGCGCGAGTGCGCGAGATGGCAGTTCGGGCCTTCACCGCACTGGGGTGTGAAGGGCTGGCTCGCGTCGACTTCTTTGTGGACGACCATGGGGTCATCACCATCAATGAGGTCAACACCATGCCCGGATTTACCCCTACATCGATGTATCCACGCATGTGGCAGGCCGCTGGTGTGGAGTACGCCGAGCTCATCGATCGATTGCTGACCCTGGCGCTCCAGCGGGATCGCGGTTTGCGCTGAGGGCGATCAGGACGCTGTGGTGGTCGCTGTGTTCACCGCGGGTACAAGCTCTGTGGCGACCAGCGCAGCCGGACCGTAGCGAGCCGGAACGACGAGCTCTAGCCACATGATCTGCCCCGGGCCGCGCGGAATCCGAGCGGTCAGCACCGTTGCACTGGCGCCTTCTTCGGCGAACCAATCCGTGCCACTGATTTCCACGAGGTCGGATGTGGCGCGCAGCGTGGAAGGGCGATCCACTCCACATCGCAGCGTCAGTGCCGGGTTGCCCCACGCTTTGGTCAGGGTCGAGCGTGGCGTCGTCGCGCGCGGTGATTGATCAAAGAGCCGGGGTGGAACCTGCGCCATCAGTGAGCCGCACGCGGAGGCAACCTGCGATGTAGGCGTTGGCACCAGCAGGGGCACCGAAGAACTCGCACACGAGGCCACGCTCACGACAGCCAGGCTGACGGCAGCAACAGTGCGGATCCGGGTGAGCATGACCGTGGCACCCGCGACGATTCAGCTGTCAGGTATTGACGACGGGGCAGGTCAAAGTGCGCGTGATGCCGGGCACGCCTTGCACCTTGGCCAAGATCGCTTTGCCGAGCTCCTCAACACTGGCCGCCTCGGCTTTGACGATCACGTCATACGGGCCGGTGACATCATCGGCAGCCACAACCCCGGGAATCTCGGCGATCGCCCGTGCGGCCTCACCGGCACGACCAATCTCGGTCTGGACGAGGATGTAGGACTTGACCATCGAGTCACCCTTTCGCAGGTCACCCATCGCACTCGCGCTTGGGTAATGACACGATACCGCCCGTGATGCAGCCGAAGACCCGTGGTGCGACCTCGTCAGCGAGCACCCACCAGGTGCGAGGGTCAGCAGGCAAGGACCGCGCTGTCCTTGAGGGCACCGTGGCCGAGTTAGGCGAATTCGGACTCATTGATTTGCTCACAGGGGTCTTGGGAACTGCCCAGCCGTCAGCTGGTGGCTCAGTACTCGTGGGGCCCGGTGACGACAGTGCGGTCGTTGATTTCGATGGCGCTCGCATCGTGATCTCCACCGATGCGATGGTCGAGGATGTGCACTTCAAACGCTCGTGGAGCAGTGGCGAGGATGTCGGCGTTCGTGCTGCGGCCGCGAATCTGGCCGACATCGTGGCGATGGGTGCCACCCCAACAGTGCTGGTCGTGGCCCTCGGAGTTCCGCCGGACCTGCAGGTCGAATGGGTGCTCGAACTCGCCCGCGGCCTTCGCCACGAAGCCGATCGGCTGGGTGTGCGGGTCGTCGGTGGCGATGTTGTGCAGTCGCCCGTCGTCAGTTTGGCGGTCACAGCGCTGGGG
>DPWC01000173.1:4755-4991 GCA_003529305.1 Actinomycetota bacterium | reverse complement strand
TGAAGAACCCAATCTGGTCGCCTTCGAAGACGGTGAGCCGGAACTGGAGTCCGATCTGTGAGTGCCGAGCCCGCTTTCCGCGACCCCTCGCCCATTGCAGTTGCGCTGGATGCGCCCGACCTCGATCGTGCTGTCGCTCTGGCTGCGTCAGTGGGCCCCCAGGTCAGCACTCTCAAAGTTGGTCTGGAGGTGTATCTGCGTTATGGGCGCTCTGCAGTGGAGCGTGTTCGCGCAGC
>DPWC01000173.1:3219-4481 GCA_003529305.1 Actinomycetota bacterium | reverse complement strand
TCGATCTCAAGCTGCACGACATCCCCAACACTGTGGCGGGGGCAGCAGCGGCGGTCGCCGATCTCACACCCGACATCCTGACTGTGCACGCATCGGGTGGGCCGGAGATGATCCGTGCCGCCGTCGACAAACTGCCGCAGACTCTGGTGGCCGGCGTGACCGTCCTAACCTCCCTTTCTGCGCAGGATCTGGATCTGCTGGGAGTCGCGGGTACGCCCATCGACACTGTTCGCCGTTGGGCGGCCATGGCGGTGGCCGCAGGCGCTAAGGCCTTGGTCTGCTCACCGGCCGAGGTGGCTGCGGTGCGAGGCGAGGTGGGTGAGGCCATCATGTTGATCACGCCCGGTGTGCGCCCAGTTGGCGCTGATGCGGGTGATCAGCGCAGAATCGCCACCGCCCCACAGGCACTCGCCGACGGAGCCGATCTTCTGGTCATCGGCAGACCTATCACTGCGGCCCCTGATCCGGCACAGGCGGCGGCGACGATCGCCGCGGAGATTCATGGACACTGACCTCACGGCGACACCGCAGCGTGGTCGTTTGGTGGTCGTCGTGGGCCCATCGGGCGTCGGCAAGGGCACAGTCATCCAACGCGCGATGGAGATTGACCCATCACTGTGGCTGTCAGTCTCGGTCACCGCACGAGCTCCTCGCACAGGCGATCGTGACGGCGTTACCTACTCCTTCGTGAGCCGTGACGACTTCGATCGACTCGTGCAGGCCGATGCCTTTCTGGAATGGGCCGAGTTTTCCGGGCATCCCTATGGCACGCCTCGGGCCGCGGTAGAAGAACACCTGGCTCGAGGGCAATCGGTCCTCTTAGAAATTGATTTAGCGGGGGCTCGACAGGTCCGCGAGCGAGTACCCGATGCCTTACTGGTCTTTCTGGCACCCCCCAGTTTCGCCGAGCTAGAGAACCGCCTGCGTGGTCGAGGCACGGAATCCGAGACCGAGATCCAACGCCGGCTCAGCATTGCCCACACCGAGTTGGACGCCGCGGGGGAGTTTGACGAAGTCGTGGTCAATACCGATGTCGAGGACGCCGCCTCGCGGCTGGTATCCTTGGCCCACACCTGAACAGCCCCCCATTGCAGAGGATTTGATCGTCAGTGTCGCGAACAGTGGCTCAGCCTGAGGGCATCACCAACCCGCCGATTGATGAATTGCTCGACAAAGTCGACAACAAGTACAGCCTCGTCATTTTCGCTGCCAAGCGGGCCCGTCAGATCAATGCGTACTACTCACAACTGGCTGAGGGCCTG
>DPWC01000173.1:557-2902 GCA_003529305.1 Actinomycetota bacterium | reverse complement strand
TCGGTGGCGCTTCGCGAGATCAACGATGGCCTGCTGAACCTTGACTACAGCGGAGAAGCCCCCGCGCAGTCGGCGCCGACTTTGACTGCGTTGACCTTGGATGACGACCTCGTCTTGGGCGCTCCCGTTGAATCCATCGATTCTGACGAGACCGGCCCTGAGGCCTCCTGACATCGGCTAGTTCGACACTCCGGTGACTTCCCCCCGCTCCACCACTGAGGCTGCTGCGCTGAACATAGTTCTGGGCGTTGCGGGCGGTATCGCGGCGTACAAATCGGCCTCGCTCCTGCGGTTGCTCGTTGAGGCGGGGTATCGCGTCACCGTTGAGCCGACTGAGGCGGCCTTGCGTTTTGTTGGGCAGGCGACTTGGGAGGCGTTGTCGGGACAACCCATCGCCGGCGGGCTGTGGCAGAACACCCATGAGGTGCCTCATG
Organism: Actinomycetota bacterium; assembly: GCA_003529305.1. GTDB lineage: Bacteria > Actinomycetota > Actinomycetes > UBA12327 > UBA12327 > UBA12327. Next base: position 2,468 of record DPWC01000173.1, on the reverse strand, counting down.
TGGCGTTGGGGCGCTCGGCTGATCTGGTGATCGTCGCGCCAGCCACCGCCGATCTGTTGGGGCGGGCCGCTCATGGCTTGGCCGATGACCTGTTGACGAATGTGCTGCTGACCGCCACCTGTCCTGTGGTGCTGGCCCCAGCTATGCATACAGAGATGTGGGACAACGCTGCGACGCGGGCCAATGTGGAGCTGTTGAGGTCGCGAGGAGTCACGGTCGTCGAACCGGACGAGGGCCGCCTAACGGGGGCCGACTCAGGGAAGGGCAGGCTCCCCGAGCCTGATCAGCTCTTCGCCACGGCCGTCGCGATCCTTCGCCGAGCCGGATTGCCGCGTCAGGACCTTGCTGGTCGCCGCGTGGTGGTCACCGCGGGGGGAACGCGAGAGCCGCTGGACCCGGTGCGCTTCCTGGGTAATCGATCGTCGGGGCGGCAGGGCTTTGCGATGGCAGCCGCCGCTGCCCGTCGCGGCGCTGATGTTGTCTTGATCAGCGCCAATAGCACTCTTCCCACTCCCGCTGGCGTTAAGCGGATCGAGGTTGGCACTGCTGCCCAGTTGCAGGCTGCGGTGACCCAAGAAGCACTGACGGCTGATGTGGTGGTGATGGCGGCCGCGGTGGCCGATTTCCGCCCCGTACAGGTACAGCCGACCAAGATCAAGAAGAACGATCTTGCAACGGATGCACCAGCGCCAATTGCACTGGAGCGCACCGATGACATCTTGGCTGGGCTGGTTCGCGAGGCGCGAAATCGCGTAATGCCTCAGGTGATCGTCGGGTTTGCCGCTGAAACGGTGGAGTCCCACCAAGACTTGGTGCGAATGGGTCGCGACAAGCGTGCCGCCAAGGGGTGCGATCTGCTGGTCTGTAATCAGGTCGGGGGAGCGGAATCGGCCTTTGAATCCCTGACTAATGAGGTCGTCATTGTGTCTGCTGATGATCGTGTGACTCAGATCGCTCGCGCGCACAAGGATGTGGTGGCCGATGCCGTGTGGGACCACATCGTTGATGTCACTGCCGCCCCTTAGTATGTGCGCGACTCAGAGCTGACCAGCTCGCGCAGGGCTCCTTCCGCGGCCAACGGCCCAACCCGGCGCACGGGGTCGCGAGCATGATCCGGAGGTCCTCGCCCATGAGCCGTCGACTCTTTACCTCGGAGTCAGTTACTGAGGGTCATCCGGACAAGATGGCTGATCAGATCAGTGACGCCATCTTGGACGACCTCCTGCGACAGGACCCCGACTCTCGCGTCGCGGTCGAGACCATGTTGACGACAGGTCTGGTCCATGTTGCCGGCGAGGTCACCACAGAGGGTTACGCCGATGTTCCCGCTCTGGTACGCGCCAAAGTTCTCGAGATTGGCTACGACTCGTCGGAAAAGGGCTTCGACGGCAAGTCGTGCGGTATCTCGGTGTCGATCGGTCAGCAGTCCGATGACATCGCGATCGGGGTCGACAAGGCGCAGGAGATTCGCGAGGAAGGCGCCACTGACGATCTCGACTTCCAGGGCGCCGGTGACCAAGGTCTGATGTTCGGGTACGCCTGTGATGACACCCCAGAACTCATGCCGCTGCCGATTCAGTTGGCGCAGCGCATGAGTCAGCGCCTCAGCGAAGTACGCAAGTCCGGGCAGGTTCCGTATCTGCGCCCGGATGGCAAGACGCAGGTGACCATTGAGTACGACGGCAACCGTGCTGTGCGGCTGGACACCGTCGTCGTCTCGAGTCAGCACAAGGACGACATTGACATTGCTGGCCACATGGCTCCGGACATCCGGGAGCTTGTTGTGGAGCCGGAACTGCAGGGCCTGAGTTTGGACACCTCTGACTACAAGCTGTTCGTCAACCCGACGGGACGCTTTGTCACCGGTGGCCCGCAGGGTGACGCCGGCTTGACCGGCCGCAAGATCATCGT
>DPWC01000173.1:0-303 GCA_003529305.1 Actinomycetota bacterium | reverse complement strand
CGCAAGATCATCGTCGACACCTATGGCGGAATGGCTCGTCACGGCGGTGGCGCCTTCTCGGGTAAGGATCCGTCCAAGGTGGACCGCTCTGCTGCCTATGCGATGCGTTGGGTCGCCAAGAATGTCGTAGCCGCCGGATTGGCGACACGCTGCGAGGTGCAGGTGGCCTACGCGATCGGCAAGGCGCATCCAGTGGGGTTGTTCGTGGAGACCTTCGGCACTGGAGTGATCGCCGATACCGCTATTGCCGAAGCTATTGACCAGGTCTTTGACCTGCGTCCAGCGGCGATCATTCGTGACCTT
>DPWC01000074.1 GCA_003529305.1 Actinomycetota bacterium | reverse complement strand
AGACGGCCGTTGAGCACGGTCTGCGCGTCGATGTGCAGGCGCCCGAGGCCACGATCGATGCGCTCACCGCTGCGTTGTCCAACTTCGGTGCCCAGTTGCGTGATGAGGCCATGGCCGCTGGTGAGTTGGGCTGGCGTCCCTCGGACAAGCGCGCTGCGGCTCGCCGCAAGAAGTAGCGCCACTGGCCATCAGCGCCCCATCAGTTCGGTGAACTGATGGCCGGCGGCCTCAGCCTCCGGCAGAAGGACCGGTGTTGGTGACACCAGGATCACCGGATCCGGGGTCGATGGGCAGCGGGCCCTTGGGTGTCAGCGTCGGCGCAGGCGTTGGAGTTCGCGACGGTCGCGGTGCAGGTGCGCTGCTGCTGGAGCCTCTAGATGAGCCCGACTTCTTGCCCGCTGCCTGCTGGCGGCGGGCCTGTGCAGCAGTCGTGGTGGTGGGGATGATCCGCACCGACGCTCCGTACTTATTCATGATGCCCAGCACCAAGCGCACATACGACTCAGAGTGGTTGTAGCGGTAGATGTTCGCCGCAAGTCCTCGGTCAGTACCCAGGCGAGTGTTGCCTGCGCAAAACAGATGCGCCGCACCCAGACTCGCGTCCCAGATGTTGTTCACGTCGCTGCGGCCGTCCTTATTGCCATCGCTGGCATACGCGGCCCAGGTGCTGGGCAGGAATTGCATCGGGCCAACGGCGCGGTCGTATTGCTTGTCGCCGTCGTAGCGTCCGCCGTCGGTGTCGGGTACGAGAGCAAAGCCACCAGTGCCGTCCAGTTTGGGTCCCACCACCATCGGAACGGATTCACCGGAGGTGGTCATGATGGCCCCACCCTCGGTGCCGTGTCCGGACTCCACTCGACCGATCGCGGCCAAGAGTTCCCAGCGCAGCCCACATTGCGGATCTTCGGCGCGCAAGGTGCGCGCAGCGCGTTGGTATGCCTTCAATGCCACAGCCGGAATTCCGGAGGCGGCATAGGCGGACGCCGTCACGCGCGGACTGATGCGACTTGCGCGGTCCGTAGCGCGATCAGCGGGGATGCCATCGGATCCGATCTGCGCAGGCGAGATGCCCAAGGGCATCGGCCACCACCAGGCGCCACCCATTCCGGAAGGTGCCGGGGTTTGCGGTGTCGACGGTGCAGCCAGAGCAGCAGTAGCGCCTTGTCGCGGATTGTTAGGGCCGGCTAGCGCACTTGATCCGACCGCAAGCGCGGTCAGCAGCACGGCGCCGACGGCGACTCCGGTACGCAATCCGCGCAGCGGTGTCAGCGCGCTGCGGCGAACGGGACTGTCAGCACCGGGGGCAGCAGGAGGCCCGGCATGGCGTCCAGCCATGGTGACCTCCGAGGGGTGGGGGCGGCGTGACTCACGCAGAGCCCGAACAAGACAGTGCGCAAGTGTCCCACCAGCCCCACCTGTTCACCAGCCCCGGCCCGCCCACGATGCCGTGGAGTTGCCATGCTGGCCCTGTGAGCACAACGGTGGTCCACCTCCTCAGGCACGGCGAGGTGCACAACCCGGACAAAGTGCTCTACGGCCGCCTTCCGGGCTTTGTGCTCTCCGAGCTGGGGCAGCGCATGGCGTTGCGCGTGGCGCAGGCTCTGGCCGATCACGACATCACCACGGTGGTGGCTTCGCCCTTGGAGCGGGCGCAGCAGACGGCAGCGCCGTTGGCAGCGCGATTCGATCTGGCCATCGGTAGTGATGAACGATTGATCGAGGCTGACAATGTCTTTGAAGGCAAGCAAGTCGGTGTGGGTGATGGAGTCCTGCGGCATCCGTCCTACTGGCGACACCTGTGGAATCCCTTTCGACCTAGCTGGGGTGAGCCGTACGCCGAAGTCGCTGCGCGCATGTTGTCGATGGTCCATACCGCTCGCGAGGTAGCGCGAGGTCATGAAGCGGTCCTGGTCTCGCATCAGTTGCCGGTGTGGATCGCCCGCTTGGCCGTGGAGCGCAAGCGATTTGTTCACGACCCTCGGAGACGCGAATGCTCGTTGGCATCATTGACTTCCCTGACCTATTCCGATGACACCTTGGTGGCGGTGTCGTACTCCGAGCCGGCCGCCGATTTGCTGCCCGGTGCCAGCCCCATCGCCGGTGCCTGACCTGATGCCCGCGCAGTCGTCGTCCACATCGATTCGGTCGATCGGTACTCAGCATCGAGGCCGACCAAGCGGTTCGCGATGGTGGACTGCAGCGCGCGGCGTTGTGGGCGTGGTGCTGTTGTGCGTGCTCGCAGCCGGTTGCGCGGCGAAACCCTTCGCATCCAACGGAGATGCCGGCTTTGTTTCGGGCGATGGCACCATCGCCGTCCTGCCCGAGGCTGATCGTCGTGTTGCGCCATTGGTACAGGGCGTCACGCTGGATGGCCGACGATTTGATCTGGCCTCGCTGCGCGGGCGCATCGTGGTGCTCAATGTGTGGGGATCTTGGTGCGGACCGTGTCGTGCTGAAGCGCCGTTGTTGCAGAGGGCCTACCCGAGATTGACAGCAAAAGGTGCTGATCTGGTGGGTCTGGATACTCGCGAGTCTGCCGAACCGGCGCGCGCCTTTATTCAAGCCGCCGGATTGACTTATCCGAGTGTGTCGGATCGCGATGGCCGTCTGCAGTTGGCCTTCAGCGACACCTTGCCACCGGCCGCCATACC
>DPWC01000230.1 GCA_003529305.1 Actinomycetota bacterium | reverse complement strand
GTGGAGCCTCGAGAACTTCGTCTGCGGGTACAGCGTTGAGGTAAAGAGCGAACTCAGTGGGGTGGGTGCTGACGAGCTCGAGTCGGCCACCGAGGTATTCCGCTAAGGAACGCGCGACCGCCAATCCCAAGCCGGAGCGCTGGGCTCCACTAACGGCGCGCGAGAAGATGGCCACCTGACTTTGTGCGTCGATGGAATCCCCTTCGTCGGCAATGCGCAACGCGATGAGTCCCTGATCGCGCTCCACGGTGACGGACACCGTTCCTTGCCCATGGACGACGGCGTTGTCGAACAAGGTTCCGACAATCTGCCGCAATGGACCCTCGGCTCCCTGTACATGCATGCCGCCAGCACAAGTCCAGCGCAGGGTGCGGTTCGTGTGGCGCAGGATCGGGGCCCATTCGCTGTCCAGCTGACGCAGCAGCTTGCCTACACACACCGTTTCTGTGGGTTGTGGACCATGCCGGGCCGTGAGTAGATCGTCGATGACGCCATTGAGGCGGTCCATCTGCTCCTGGGCTGCGCTGACTCCACCGCGCGCCGCAGCAAAATCCCGTCGATCCGCCGCATCAATGACTTCATCCAGACGCAACTCGATCGCCGTCAACGGCGTACGGAGTTGATGCGCAACATCTCGCACGCTCTCGCGCTCTTGGGTGATCAGATTGGCAACCCGTCCCGCTGATGCATCTAGTGCGTCGGCAATCTCATCAACCTCGGCCATCCCGTATCGGCGTGCGGGCCGCATATCGCCCGCTCCAATGCGCGCGGCATCGAACGCCAAACTCTGAAAGACCGCGATGAATCGTCGGGATCGCCAGTAGGCGATGGCAAACGCCACCAGCACGGACAACACAATCAAGATGGTGAATCGCTGCAAGATTTTCTGCTGCGAAATGACGATCCCCACCGGCTCGGTGATTCGCACCGCGACCCCTTGGCGCACAGAACTCGCGGACACGATCGGACCGCTCGGCTGCTGACCGAAGGTCATCGATGAGCCATCCGGCATGGTCACCACGACGGTGCTGGGATTCTCCGCGAGCAAATACGGTTGAAGCGCATTGCGGCCCACCGCTTCGCCCAGCTTAAGGCGTGCGCTGATCAACGATGCGATATTGACCGCATCCTCCTTGGCAAGAGCAGCCGATCGTTGCCGAATCCCCAAACTGGCGTAAACAGCCAGGGCTGCTCCGAGGATGAGAGCCGTCACCAAGACAGTCGTGACGACAATGCCGATCAGGCGTCTACGCATCAGGTGTCGGCTCGTCTTGCTCGAATCGCAATCCCACACCGCGCACCGTGGTGATGTATCGAGAATCCGTGGCCGAGTCCCCTAATTTGCGCCTCAGCCACGACACATGCATGTCGAGCGTCTTGCTCGACCCAAACCAGTGGGTGCGCCACACCTCGCGCATCAGACGCTCGCGCGTCACAGTGGTCCCTGCTTCGTTCATCAAGGCATACAGCAGGTCGAACTCCATCCTGCTCAGCGAGATCTCGTCCGTATTCCGGTAGACCTTGCGGGCATCAATGTGGATGACAACATCTTGGACGCGCAAGGTGCGAGGAACGACGGCCGATGAAGTTCGTCGCACCAGTGCATCCACACGCGCCATCAACTCTCTGGGGCGAAAGGGCTTGGTGACATAGTCATCGGCTCCGGCGCGCAAGCCCATGACCACATCGATCTCTTGAGTGCGGGCAGTCAGGACCAAGATCGGCAGTCGGGCATCCTCTCGACGAATTCCCCGGCAAACCTCAAGGCCATCCATGCCTGGCAGCCCGAGGTCAAGAACCATCACATCGAATCCGCCAGCAAGGGCACGGTCCAAGGCGGTCGGGCCGTCCTCGACAAGGGTGACGCGGTGTTCGGCCCGCGCCAGTGCTCGCGCCAACGGTTGTGCGATGGCGGGATCGTCTTCTACGAGCAGTACATGCGCCACAGCATCAACTTAGCCGCGAGCGCAAGGGCTATGCGGTCTCGGTTCCGGACTCAGGCGACAGGCCGCCGACGCCTCGACGCCGGGCGTCGTCTTCCTCGAACAAGCGGTAGACCTCGCGCTGCATGGCTTCCACATCCGGAACGCTGGCAATGACTAGTGATCCCTGTTCTGCGGCCGACTGCACACTCAATGTTCCGCAATTCAAGATCCGCTCGATCAGCGTCTTGTCATAAGTCACATTGTTGACTCGTGAGAGGGGCATGTCTCGACCGATGCGCCGCAAGACGCCGGTGCGCACGATGATGCGTCGATCGGTGAAGACATAGTCAGTGGAAAGCCATAGCAGGAATGGTCGTATTGACCAGCCGAGAATCAGAAGAATGCTGCTGGCAATCACGATGGTGCGCAATGTGCGAACGAGCAGACCTGAGCCATCGAGAACTGACGCCAGATACGACGACACCACGACACTGGCCAGCAGGATGAGCCCAGGAACGATCAAGGACCTCCAGTGGGGTCGCATCTCCATCACGATGCGCTCGTCCAGACCCAGAAGCTTGCGGGGGTAAGCCATACCCGCATGGTGCCACTTGTTTTTCCTAGCGCACCGTTACGACATCACCGGCCATGACCTCTACCTCACCGTGCTCCGCTGCCACGATCAGGGCCCCACTTGTCGAAATGGCACGGGCCAACCCATGGAGCACCGTCCCATCCGGCAGATGCACGACCACATTGCGCCCGATCGTTGAGCAGTACTGGATGTACTCCCGCAGCAAGTGCTCCGTGCCATCACCGCCGTCGCTGACAAAGTCGCTCCACACCTCCGCCAATTGGAGCAAACACGCTGACAGCAACGCCTCAGGTGCGAGCACCGTGGCAGGAACTCCCGCAGCAAGCAAAGAGGTGGCGCTCTCCACGGGTAGTTGGTCTGCTGACATCAGCGTGTTCACACCGATGCCGATAACAAACCCGTCGGGCGGGACGCTGGTCACCAACAAGCCGGCGACCTTGCGGTTCTCAATAAGCACATCGTTGGGCCACTTCAACGCTGCCGACACCTGACAATGCCGCTGCATAGTGCGGGCGAGGGCCACGCCAGTGAACAACGGCAGCAGGGACAACGCGCGGCCCTCCCCCAGGGACAGACCCGACGGTGACCTCAGCAAAGCGGAGAACCACAGACCGGCGTCCTTCGGGCTGCTCCACTTGCGTGCCAGACGGCCTCGCCCACCGGTCTGTTCGCGGGCCAGCACGATCGTTCCTGAGGGTGCTCCGGCTCGTGCACTGGCGACGAGATCGTCTTGCGTCGAGGCCGTGGACTCCACCAACTCAACAGACACCCACGGCTCCGAAAGTTCGATACGCACACGGCTAGGCTACGACGCATAACCGGGCGCAGGTCCGGGATCGATCCCAGGAGGACCGATGGTGGCTCAGCCGAATGCTGACAGCTCTACGGACATCGATATTCACACCACGGCCGGCAAGTTGGCTGACCTTGAGCGTCGCCGCTACGAGGCCACCCATGCGGGATCTGAGCGTGCCATTGAGAAGCAGCATGCGCGGGGCAAGAAGACCGCCCGAGAGCGCATCGAGATGCTGCTAGATGAGGACTCCTTCGTTGAGTTCGATGAGTTGGCGCGCCACCGCTCGATCAACTTCGGTCAAGACCGCAATCGCCCCTACGGCGACGGCGTGGTCACCGGTTACGGCACGGTGGACGGCCGACAGGTCGCCGTCTTCTCCCAAGATTTCACCGTCTTTGGTGGCTCGCTTGGTGAGGTATTCGGCGAGAAGATCGTCAAGGCCATGGATTTCGCACTTCGTACGGGCTGCCCCATGATCGGTATTAATGACTCCGGTGGCGCCCGCATCCAAGAAGGTGTTGTCGCGCTTGGTCTGTATGCCGAGATCTTCAAGCGCAATGTGCACGCATCAGGAGTTGTTCCACAAATCTCATTGATTATGGGTCCCTGTGCGGGCGGTGCGGTCTACTCACCAGCCATCACAGACTTCACCATCATGGTGGATCAGACCTCGCACATGTTCATTACTGGACCCGATGTCATCAAGACGGTCACCGGCGAGGACGTGGCCATGGAGGACCTTGGCGGCGCGCGCACTCACAACACCAAATCTGGAAATGCGCACTACTTCGCCGCGGATGAGCAAGACGCCATTGACTATGTCAAAGCGCTGCTGTCCCATCTGCCAGCGAACAACCTGACCGAGCCGCCCGCCTGGCCCGAGCCAGCCGACTTGGCCATCAGCGATGCCGACCGCGAACTGGATACTTTGATTCCCGATGCGGCGAACCAGCCTTATGACATTCGCACCGTGATTGAGCATGTGCTCGATGCCGGCGACTTCCTTGAGGTGCAAGAACTCTTCGCCCCCAACATCGTGATCGGATTCGGTCGAGTCGAGGGGCACCCCGTTGGTGTCGTGGCCAATCAGCCGATGCAGTTCGCTGGCTGCTTGGACATTGACGCTTCCGAGAAGGCGGCTCGATTCGTTCGCACCTGTGACGCCTTCAACATCCCGGTGCTGACCTTTGTGGATGTTCCTGGCTTCCTGCCCGGCACTGATCAGGAGTGGAACGGCATCATCCGGCGCGGCGCCAAATTGATCTACGCCTATGCCGAGGCCACGGTGCCCTTGGTCACCGTGATCACTCGTAAGGCCTACGGCGGCGCCTATGACGTCATGGGTTCTAAACATCTCCGCGGGGACTTGAACTATGCTTGGCCATCCGCCGAAATCGCGGTGATGGGCGCGAAGGGCGCGGTCGAGATCATCTTCCGC
>DPWC01000195.1 GCA_003529305.1 Actinomycetota bacterium | reverse complement strand
CGGTGTGCTGGTGGAAAACGCCTTGTTTGCCACCTTGGATCCCACCGTGCGCCGCCTGGTCCTGCCCGATGGTCGACAGTGCACCGTCAGTGACACCGTCGGATTTGTCCGCCACCTGCCGCACCAACTGGTGGAAGCTTTTAGATCGACGCTTGAAGAAGCCGCGGACGCCGACCTTCTGGTGCATGTGGTCGATGCGGCCAATCTTGATCCGATGGCGCAGATCGCAGCGGTGCGCGAAGTGTTGGCCGACATCGATGTCGCGCAAACGCCCGAACTGGTGGTGTTCAACAAGTGCGATGTTGCCGACCCTGATCTGGTCGCGGCCTTGCTGCGGCGCGAACGCGGCAGTATCGCCGTGTCTGCCCGCACCGGCGCCGGGCTGGAGGAGTTGCGCGAGGCCATCGCTGAATTGCTGCCGCATCCGCAGTTGGAGATGACCGTGCTGGTGCCTTTTGATCGCGGTGAGATTGTGGATCGACTGCACCGGCGGGCCACAGTGCTGGAGCAGCAGTTCACCGATCACGGCACCTGGGTGCGGGCCCGCGTGGGGCCGGAGATGCGTGAGAGCCTCGAACCATTCGTGGTCGCATGAGGGCGCAACGATGACCAGCGGCGGGGGAGTACCGGATCTGCCCAGCGTCTTGGCGGCCGCGGTTGAAGGCATCGGCGGTGAGCCGCGTGCCGGACAGTTGCAGATGGCGCGCGCCGTGGAGCGCGCCCTGACCGAACGCGAGCATCTGCTCGTTCAAGCGGGCACCGGCACTGGCAAGTCTCTGGCGTATCTGGTCCCCGCCCTGTTGCATCACAGCACGGTGGTCGTGGCAACAGCCACCATCGCCCTGCAGACCCAACTGGTCGAACGCGATCTGCCGGTGTTGGTCGAGGCCATCGCCCCGCTGCTGGGCCGCCGACCTTCCTTCGCCGTGCTCAAGGGCCGCTCGAACTACGCCTGCTTGAACCGCGTTATGGACGAACCAGCCGCGCCCCCGGGCGCAACCAGCGGTGGCAATGCAACAGACGGCCCTGCCGAGTTGTTCGCTGCGCAGGCCTTCGCCGAGTCGGTGGACGCAGCGACAGTCGATGACGGCACCGACACCGCGATGGCCAAAGACGCCCGTCGGTTGCGGGCGTGGGTCAAGACCACCACTACCGGGGATCGATTGGAACTACAACCTGGCGTGGATGATCGCGTGTGGCGGGCCTTTAGTGTCACTGGCCGCGAATGTCTGAATCAGCAGTGCCCGTGGGTGCAAGACTGCTTCGCCGAACATGCGCGCGAACAGGCTCGCGAAGCCGATGTCGTGGTCACTAATCACTCGTTGCTGGCCATCAACACCCTGGAGAACGTGCCGGTACTGCCCGATCACGATGTGGTGGTCGTCGACGAGGCACACGAGTTGATCGATCGGGCCACATCGGCCTCCACCCGCACACTGGCGCCCGGCACCATCGAACGCGCAGCGCAGCGCAGCCGCCGACCAGCCGGGCGGGACGCCGCTGATGCACTTCTGGGTGCCGCTGGGGCGCTGGCCGATGCCCTGCTGAGCGTCCCCGACGGTCAGATTGCTCGCCCCGAGGGTGCGCTGCTGACCGCATTGGCCTCGGTGCGCGATGCCGCGCGAGCTGCCCTCAGTGAGATCTCCGCGGCGACGAAACGCGGCGACGAAGGCGCCGGCGGCGGCGTTGACGCTGGTGCTGTGCAGCTGGCGAAGGCGGACCTTGATGAGGTGTTCACTGCAGCCGGTGACCTCATCACTGTCACCGACGAGACGATCGCATGGGTGGACACCGATGCTCGCCGGCAACGAAGTCTGCATCTGGCGCCGTTGTCGGTGGCCGGTTTGCTGCGTGAGTCGCTGTTCAACTCGGCCACCGTGGTGCTGACCTCCGCCACGCTCAAACTCGGTGGCACCTTCGATGCCCTCGCCGCTTCGGTGGGTCTGCTGCCGGTACGGCCCGCGCGCGCTGAACCCGGTGAGGAAAACCAGGACACCGGTGATGAAGACACCGTGCACAGTGGCGACGACGAGCCCCTGCGCTGGCAAGGCCTGGATGTTGGCTCACCCTTTGACTTTGCCCGGCAGGGCATCTTCTATACCGCCGCTGACCTACCCGAGCGCGGCGGCGCGGGTCAGACCACCGTGCCAGCTGAGGTGATCGAACGCGTTGTCGAACTCATCGGGGCAGCCGGCGGTCGCACTCTGGGGTTGTTCTCGTCCAAGTGGGCGGCCCAAGTTGTGGCCGACGAAGTGCGCAGTCGTATCGGTGTTCCGCTCCTGACGCAGTGGGATGCCCCGTTGCCGCATGTCATCGCCCAGTTCGCCGAGCAGCCACGATCCTGTTTGTTCGGCACCTTGTCGCTGTGGCAGGGAGTCGATGTTCCCGGTGACTCCTGCACCTTGGTGATCATCGACAAATTGCCATTCCCGCGACCGGACGAACCGATCGTGCAGGCCCGCTCACGGGCCGCGGACGCGGAAGGCTCCAGCGGGTTCATGCGGGTATCTGTACCT
>DPWC01000098.1:2110-2568 GCA_003529305.1 Actinomycetota bacterium | reverse complement strand
GAGAGGTCCACGACCTCGGACTGGAAGGAGGCCTCCGCAACCTCGCGGATCACCGTGCTGGCAGCACCGTCGACGCCTCCTGTGTCGCCCCGCCTCGCCGCTTCACGAGCGCGGGCCTGAGCCTCACGAGCCTGTGCCAAAGCAGCGAGGTCAACAGCGCCTGCGGCGGCGAAACCGCCTGCTGGGGTTCCCATAGACATCACAGGTGGCTCGCTACTTGCCCGGCACCTTGATGATCAACGCATCACCTTGACCACCGCCGCCACACAGTGCCGCAGCACCAACACCGCCGCCGCGACGGCGCAACTCGTGCGCCAGATGCAAGACGATACGCGCACCCGACATGCCGATCGGGTGGCCCAAAGCAATCGCCCCACCATTGGGATTGACTTTCTCGTCGGACAAACCCAGTTGACGCGCCGACACCACACCCACCGCAGCGAAGGCTTCGTTGATCT
>DPWC01000098.1:0-1849 GCA_003529305.1 Actinomycetota bacterium | reverse complement strand
GCAGCGAAGGCTTCGTTGATCTCCACCAGATCCAGGTCGGCGCTCGTCAGCCCCTCTCTGGCCAATGCCTGCTCAATCGCGCGTGCTGGCTGCTCATGGAGCGAAGGATCTGGTCCTGCCACCACCCCATGCGCACCGATTTCTGCCAACCACGGCAATCCGAGTTCCTCCGCCTTGTCACGACTCATCACTACTACCGCGCAGGCACCATCGCTGATCTGGGATGCCGACCCCGCAGTGATCGTGCCGTCCTTGGCGAAGGCCGGACGCAGGGCACCAAGCGATTCCACTGTGGTGTCAGCACGAACACCTTCATCGGTAGTGAATTCCACGGGGTCGCCCTTGCGCTGCGGCAGAAAAACTGGGGCTACCTCTTCAGCAAACAAACCAGCCTCGATGGCGGCCGCTGCACGTTGATGGGATCGCGCAGCAAAGGCATCCTGATCTTCTCGGGTAAGCCCGTAGCGCGAGTTATACGACTCCGTGGCCACGCCCATCGCCTGCTGATCAAAGGCGCAAAATAAGCCGTCATCGGCCATGGAATCGGCCATCTTCCAGTCGCCGTACTTCACACCTTCACGCGACCCTGTGAGCAGGTGGGGTGCATTGGTCATGGACTCCATGCCACCAGCGACAACAATGTCGAACTCACCGGCACGAATGAGTTGATCAGCAAGGGCAATCGCGTTGATGCCACTGAGACACACTTTGTTCACGGTGAACGATGGCACTGACATCGGTAAACCTGCCGCAATCCCTGCCTGTCGCGCCGGGTTCTGGCCAGCGCCGGCTTGAAGGACCTGCCCCATGATGAGGTAATCGACCTGCTCCGGCGCAACGCCGGCCTTGGTCAAGGCTGCCCGGATCGCCACTGCTCCCAGATCCGCAGCACTGAGGCCCTTGAGCGAACCCAGCAGTCGCCCCATCGGCGTGCGCGCTCCGGCAACGATCACTGTGGGCGAGTGGGACATGGGACCTCCGGGCAACAAGGGTTCGTGGGCCCTGACACGATAGCGGCATGATCCTGCGCATCGACCATGTCGGCATCGCTGTTCCAGATCTGGACGCGGCCATTGAGTTTCACACCACCGTCTTGGGCCTGACCTGTACGCACACCGAGACCAACGAGGAACAGGGTGTGCGCGAGGCCATGCTGGTCGGTCCCGGTGGCGGTGCCATGGTGCAACTGCTGGCCCCGTTGCGAGAGGACTCACCCATTGGCAAGTTCATCGGGCGCAGCGGACCCGGGATTCAACAACTGGCCTACACCGTTGATGACATCGATGCCACCAGTGCCGATCTGCGGGCCCGCGGCATTCGACTGCTCTACGACTCAGCCAAGGTGGGCACGGCTGGGTCCAAGATCAATTTCGTCCACCCCAAGGACGCCGGTGGCGTCCTTGTCGAACTCGTGGAGCCCGGCACTAAGCACTAAGCACTAAGCAACACTTCGACTATGTGCGCTGAGAGTCAATGAATTGTTGGTGGCGCACTGACCACGGCATCCCAGTCAATGGGTGGATGCTTCGGCCGGGTGGCAGCCACGATGGCGGACAGTGCCTCGCGCACTTGTCGTTCACCGACCCACAAGTGCACAGCGTCGAAGTTACGCACTTGCGCCTGCGGAACTCCAGCAAAGGCGGCGCGCGCCGCATCGGGCCGCAGGAAGTCATCGCGGTCAGGAACCAGCACTGTCAACGGGCGACCATCACGGGCCCAGTTATTCAGGTGCTCTGGTGTCGTAAAGCGAAGGGGCGGCGACAGCAGCACAGCACCCTCCACGCCGGGCAGTAAGCCGTGCATCAACGCCAGATCCGTCCCAAAGGACCAGCCCAGCAACCACAACTTA
>DPWC01000199.1:1023-2510 GCA_003529305.1 Actinomycetota bacterium | reverse complement strand
ACACAAGAAGGCCGCGACCAGTCCTTCGGGACCCTGACTCCACGCCACGAGCGGCAACACCACAGCCGCCAAAAGAAGGGCACCAAATGGCAGCGTGGTGCCACCTTCGGCAAAGGCCGCCCGAACCTCCCAGATGCCCACGACCAGCAAGAGCGCGACGACGGAAGTGAATACCAGAGGCGGAAGTAGCAGACACACGCCAACGACGACCAGCATCGTGACGCCGACGACTGTGGCGCGTCCCAGTGGACGGCCCGCGCGACTCTTACCTGGTTGTTCCGATGGCGTGGCGATCGGCAAGTCGGCTGCTGCCGGCGCGGCTGCGCCGTGGAACTCAGGCGACGAGTCGGTCATGGCCTCAAACCTCGAGAAGTTCGGCTTCCTTGTGCTTCAACAAATCGTCGACATGACCCACATGGCGAGAGGTGAGGTCGTCCAGTTGCTTCTCTGCGCGTCGCACATCGTCTTCACCGACCTCTTTGTCCTTGACGAGTTTGTCGAGGGTTTCCTTGGCGTGACGACGAATATTGCGGATCGATACTCGAGCCTCTTCAGCCTTGTGCTTGGCCACCTTGATGAACTCCTTGCGGCGTTCCTCCGTCAGTTCCGGCAGCACCACGCGAATCACCGCGCCGTCATTGGAGGGGTTCACCCCCAGATCTGACTCACGGATCGCCTTTTCGATGGCCGCCAAGGCCCCCTTGTCATACGGGGCCACCAACACCATGCGGGCCTCGGGCGCTTGAAACGACGCCAACTGATTCACCGGGGTCGGTGTGCCGTAATAATCCGCCACGATCTTGTTGAACATCGCCGGGTTGGCGCGTCCCGTGCGGATGCTGGCGAAGTCTTCTTTGGCGACCTCAATGGCCTTGTCCATCTTGGCCTCAGCCTCGCTGAGTGTCTCGTCAATCACAGGGACTCCCGTATCCAAGAATGGTTCGGCCGGTCAGTTGGCGAAGGCAGTAGGAAGACCGGAAGCCACAACCGTGCCGATCTGCTCCGCCGAACCATCGCCGTTGGCCACCACCTTAGCGATGTTGCCGTCGGTGATGACATTGAAGACGACGATGGGAAGGTCGTTGTCCTGACACAAACTGAAGGCCGTCGCATCGGCGACCTTCAGGCCACGGCCCAAGACCTCGCGATAATCAATACTGACAAATCGACGCGCCTGTGGGTCTTCTCGCGGGTCGGCCTCATAGACGCCATCGACGCTCTTGGCCATCAAAACAACATCACAACCGATCTCCAGCGCCCGCTGAGCAGCGGTGGTGTCTGTGGAGAAGAACGGTGCCCCCAGCCCGGCTGCGAAGATCACCACGCGCCCCTTGTCGAGGTGTCTGATGGCGCGGCGAGGCACATAGGGTTCGGCCACCTGCCCCATGGCAATCGCGGTTTGCACGCGAGTCTCGATGCCCTGCTTCTCGAGGAAATCCTGCAGCGCCAACGAATTCATCACCGTGCCGAGCATGCCGATGTGGTCG
>DPWC01000199.1:0-772 GCA_003529305.1 Actinomycetota bacterium | reverse complement strand
ACCGTGCCGAGCATGCCGATGTAGTCCGCACGGGTGCGATCGAGGCCGCGTTCGCTCAGCTCAGCACCGCGGAAGAAGTTTCCCCCGCCAATGACCACCGCAATCTGCACCCCCGTGCGCGCGACTTCGGCAATCTGCTGGGCAACTCGTTGAACCACATCGGGATCCACCCCGATGCTGCCCCCACCGAAGACTTCACCAGAGAGTTTGAGCATCACCCGGCGGTAGCCGCCGGGGTGTCGCCCGCCCTGGTGCGCGGCCATAACTACGCGCCGACCTCGAAGCGAGCGAATCGCGACACGGCCGTGCCAGCCTCATCCAGCACCGTCTTCACGGTCTTCTTACTGTCCTGCACGGAGGCTTGCTCCAGCAGCACAACATCCTTGAAGTAGCCGTTGACCCGGCCCTCCACGATCTTGGGCAGGGCGGCTTCGGGCTTGCCTTCTTCGCGCGCCGTGGCTGCAGCAACTCGGCGCTCAGTCTCGAGGGCCTCTTCGGGAACATCCTCGCGCGTGACAAAGAGCGGCCGCATCGCCGCGATCTGCATGGCTGCACCCTTGGCGGCATCCTCACTGCCGTTGTACGCCACGAGCACACCGACCTGCGGCGGCAAGTCTGCAGAGCGCTGGTGCAAGTAGGCGGCGACATCGCCATCGAAGACCACCGCATTGGCGATTTCGATCTTCTCGCCGATGACAGCGTTCAGCGCCTCGATGCCCTCAGCAACGGTGCGACCGTCCGCAAGGGTGGCGCCCAGCAGCGCCTCGACATC
>DPWC01000198.1 GCA_003529305.1 Actinomycetota bacterium | reverse complement strand
AGGCCGTAGATGCGGTTGTTGAACAGCAGGATCTTCAGGTTGACATTGCGCCGCAGAGCGTGGATCAGGTGGTTGCCACCGATGGACAGCGCGTCACCGTCACCGGTAACCACCCACACCGACAGGTCTGGTCGACTCACCGACAGGCCGGTCGCAATCGCCGGGGCACGACCGTGAATGGTGTGCATGCCGAAGGTGTCCATGTAGTACGGGAAGCGTGACGAGCAGCCGATGCCGGAAACCCAGACGATGTTCTCGCGCTTGAGTCCGAGTTCGGGCATGAAGCCCTGCACTGCGGCCAAGATGGCGTAGTCGCCGCAGCCGGGGCACCAGCGGACTTCTTGGTCTGACTTGAAGTCCTTGGCGGACTGCTTCTCATCAGTGTGCGGCACCAGAGCCAACGACGGGAAGGTGGCGGCGTCAGACACTCTTCATCACATCCTCAATCACTCCGGCGAGCTCTTCGGCTTTGAAGGGCAGACCACGAACCTGGTTGTAGGAGATCGCATCCACGAGGAACTTCGCACGGATCAGCATGCTCAGCTGTCCGAGGTTCATCTCAGGGATCAGCACTCGGCGGTAGCGGCGCAGCACTTCACCGGTGTTGGCCGGGAAGGGATTGAGGTGGCGCAGGTGAGCTTGTGCCACCTTGCCGCCGGCCTCGCGCACGCGACGACAACCCGCACCGATCGGACCGTAGGTCGAGCCCCAGCCGAGGACCAACACCTCCGCTTCACCAGAGGGGTCCTCGACCTCCAGTGGCTCAATGTCGGCGGCGATGCCATCGACCTTGGCTTGGCGGGTGCGCACCATGAAGTCGTGGTTGGTTGGGTCGTAGGAGATGTTGCCGGAGCCGTCGGCCTTCTCAATGCCGCCGATGCGGTGTTCCAGTCCAGCGGTGCCAGGCACTGCCCAGGGCCGGGCCAGCGTCTGCGGGTCACGCTTGAACGGCCAGAACACCTCCGTGCCATCGGGCAGTTCATGGTTCGGCGCGGTCGCGAACTCCACGCGCAGATCGGGCAAGTCGTCAACGGACGGAATGCTCCACGGTTCTGAGCCGTTGGCCAAGTAGCCGTCAGAGAGCAGGAAGACGGGCGTGCGGTACTTGGTGGCGATACGCGCGGCTTCGAGGGCGGCGTCGAAGCAGTCCACTGGGCTGCGCGGTGCGATCACCGGCACGGGTGCTTCACCATTGCGGCCGAACATCGCCTGCAGCAGGTCGGCCTGCTCAGTTTTGGTGGGCAATCCCGTGGAGGGGCCACCGCGCTGCACATCGATGACCACCAAGGGCAGTTCCATCGACACCGCTAGGCCGATCGTCTCAGCCTTCAGCGCGATTCCAGGACCGGAGGTGGTGGTCACCGCCAGCGCACCACCAAACGAGGCGCCTAGTGCCGCACCGATCGCGGCGATCTCATCTTCGGCTTGGAAGGTGGTGACATCGAAGCGCTTGTGCTTGCTCAGCTCATGCAGGATGTCGCTGGCTGGCGTGATGGGGTAGGCGCCGAGGAAGACCGGCAGGCCCGAGCGTTGTCCGGCCGCGACGAGGCCGTAAGACAGCGCGACATTGCCGGTGATGTTGCGGTAGGTACCGGCGGCCATCGGTGCCGGCTTGACCTCGTAGGAGACCGCAAAGTCCTCGGTGGTCTCTCCGAAGGCGAATCCTGCTTTGAAGGCGGCAACATTGGCCGCCAGGATCTCCGGCTTCTTGCCGAACTTCTGCTCTAGGAAGGCGATGGTGCCTTCCACGGGGCGGTTGTAGAGCCAGCACAGCAGGCCCAGCGCGAACATGTTCTTGCTGCGCTCGGCGTCTTTCTTGGAGATGTCGAAGTCTTTGAGTGCCTCCACCGTCATGGAGGTCAAGGCGATGGGGTGCACGCGGAAACTGTCGAGTGAGCCGTCTTCTAGGGGGTTGCCCTCGTAGCCAACTTTCTGCAGCGCGCGCTTGGTGAACTCATCGGTGTTGACGATGATCGAGCCACCGCGCGGAACATCGGCGAGGTTGGCTTTCAAGGCCGCCGGGTTCATCGCCACCAGCACATTGGGGGCATCGCCGGGGGTCATGATGTCGCGGCTGGCAAAGTGCAGTTGGAAGCTGGAGACACCGGCCAAGGTGCCGGCAGGCGCGCGGATCTCGGCGGGGAAGTTCGGCAAGGTGGACAGGTCGTTGCCGAAGGCAGCGGTCTCAGAGGTGAAGCGGTCGCCGGTGAGCTGCATACCGTCACCGGAGTCCCCGGCGAAGCGGATGATGACGCGATCCAGGGGCACGACCTGCTTGGTCACTGAGCGTTCCTTCGCTGTCCAGGGGACCGATTCATCGGGCCCGATCGAACCCAACGGCGAGCATCGGGCGGGTCACCGTGCTGCTGCGTCATGGGCCCGGGGTCACCGGTCCGTCAGTATTCGACCCTACCGGAGCGTAAGTTGGGTGCGCCGGTGGTTGAGCGGTCGCGGACCGCCTGATGAACGCTCAGGAGGAGCTGTGACGCAGGGCACAACGGGGGTGCCGGTTGTCCTCGAGGGGCAACCTCTGCGACTGCATGCCTACAACGCTGGCATTGCCTGTTGCGGTGTCGAGTACAGCGCTGCGGTGGACCTGATCAACGCCGCTGTCGAGCTGGTCGAGCCGTCGTGGCAGTTGGCAGCCGACGCCGCCACGGCCGATGTTCTGGTGATCTCGGGCACCGTAACGCGCGCGCTGGTGCCCGAACTTCAATCGCTTCGAGAGTCCATGGGACCTGCCACGGTGGTGGTGGCCTTCGGTGCGTGTGCCGCGACCGGTGGTCCGTACTGGGATTCGTATGCCATCGTCGATGGGGCTGACCGGTTCATGCCCGTGGATGTCTATGTCCCCGGTTGCCCACCGCCACCGGAGGCACTGTTGGAAGGGCTGCGCAGTGCGGCGGCTGTGGTGGCGAGTCGATGACGGTGGACTTCTCGAACTGGGCCGCTGCCGTAGGGGCTCAGGTCGACGGCGACGCCGTGGGCATTGCCGGATTTCGCCTCGAACCGGGCAACTGGCGGGCGGCCCTCAGCGGTCTACACGATCTCGGGCTCGTCAGGCTCGAGTTACTCGCCGGGGTGGACCGCGAGAGTCATGACGAGGTCTATGCCGTCCTCACCGATGGCCTCGGCACGCAGGTGATGGTGTGCACCACGGCTCCACCCGAGGGCTTGGCCAGCATCGTGCCGATCTTTCCGGGCGCGCAGTGGCATGAGCAGGAAGCGCACGAGATGGTCGGCATTGTCTTTCGTGATGATCAGGGCCACGAGGTCTCCAACGAGCCCTTGCTGTTGCGCCCCGACCACCCGAGGTTTCCGCTGCGGCGTGCGGCCGAGAAGGCATCGGAGTCATCGTGACGGTCTCGCACCGCTCTATTGCCTTAAATCCGCCGGCGTGCACCTCATGCATGCTGTGTGTGAAGGAATGCCCCGATCAGTGCATCACCATCGAGTCGCATCCCGAGGTACTACCCGCCGGTGCGGAGCGCACCCGCGATGTCACGGTGCAACGCCTGGATCGTTTCGCGCTGGACTATGGCCTGTGTTTGTTCTGCAGTATCTGTATTGATGTGTGTCCCTTTGATGCCTTGGCGTGGGTGCCGGTGCCACCGGTTCCGGCGCGCTCGGAAGGGGCACCCGGCTCGGGTCGCAACGCGCTGGTCTACGAGATCGCCCAGCTTGCTGAGCACTGGGACCTTCGCGATACTTAAAGGGCGTAGGTCGCACCGCGCCCACTGCCGGGGGCAGTCCCGGCAGCTTCGATCCAAGGAGGTCGACCGCGATGCCGCGCCACTACAACCGGCTCAAGACAGCAGTTCTGCTAGCTGTGCTGAGTGCCTTCATGCTGATGGTCGGGGGACTGCTCGGCGGCAGCACGGGCTTGGTGATCGCTCTGCTGATTGCGGTGGGCACCAACGCCTTTGCCTACTACAACAGCGACAAGTTGGCGTTGCGCTCGATGCGCGCTTACCCGGTGACCGAGGCTGATCAACCTGCGCTCTATGCGATGGTGCGCGAATTGGCGCAGCGTGCAGGCCAGCCGATGCCACGGCTGTATCTGTCGCCCACGGAGGCCCCGAACGCCTTCGCCACGGGACGCAATCCACAAAACGCTGCCGTGTGCTGCACCGAAGGCATCATGGCGTTGCTCGATGAGCGCGAACTTCGCGGCGTGATCGGTCACGAACTCAGCCATGTCTACAACCGCGACATTCTGATCGCTTCGGTGGCGGCCACCATTGCCA
Organism: Actinomycetota bacterium; assembly: GCA_003529305.1. GTDB lineage: Bacteria > Actinomycetota > Actinomycetes > UBA12327 > UBA12327 > UBA12327. Next base: position 2,464 of record DPWC01000198.1, on the reverse strand, counting down.
GCATCATCATGTTCTTAGTGCAGTTCTCGTGGTTTCTGCCCAGTTCAGACAACGAGGATCGCAACCCGGCCGCTGGTTTGCTGATCCTGCTGGTGGGACCCATCGCCGCCAGTTTGATTCAGTTCGCGATCAGTCGATCCCGAGAGTTCGATGCTGATGAATCCGGTGCGTTGCTGACTGATGACCCTTTGGCACTGGCTAGCGCGTTGCGCAAACTGGAACAGGGGACAGCCGAGCGGCCATTGGTGCCTGAGGCGTCAGTGCAGACCACCTCGTCGTTGATGATCGCCAACCCGTTCAACGCCTCCGGCATGACGCGGATGTTCTCTACGCACCCGCCGATGGCCGAGCGCATCGCCCGACTGGAGGCCATGGCGCGCGCGCGGTAGTTACCCCGCGCTCGCTGAGCACGCTGCGCACCTGAGGCACGCAGCGCTTAGCGGTAGTTGACGAACTGGGTGGCAAAGTCCAAGTCGGCATCCTTGACCAGAGCGATGGTGTCCTGCAGGTCGTCGCGTGACTTGCTGCTCACCCGCAACTCGTCACCTTGAATCTGCGTCTTGACCGACTTCGGGCCCTCGTCACGAATGAGCTTGGCCAACTTCTTGGCCTGCTCCTGCGTGATGCCCTCTTTGAGTTTGATCGCGATCTTGAACTCCTTGCCAGAAGCTGCGGGCTCACCGGCGTCCAGGATCTTCAGTGACTGTTGACGCTTGATCAGTTTCTCCTTGAGCACATCCAGCACCGCCAGTGCGCGCTCAGCGCTGTTGGCCCGTATCTCGATGGACTCCCCAGAGCTCTCGATAGAGGCGCCGACGCCCTTGAAGTCGTAGCGCTGCGCGATCTCTTTTTGGGTTTGATTGATTGCGTTGGCCACCTCTTGGCGATCGATCTTGCTCACGATGTCGAACGATGAGTCCGCCATGGGTCCTCCCGGTGTGGCTGGGGTAGTCTTCGTGGAGCCACCCAGTGTGGCACCGGCAGGTTGCCCGAGTGGCCAAAGGGAGCGGACTGTAAATCCGCCGGCTCTGCCTACGTTGGTTCGAACCCAACACCTGCCACCCAACAGGGGCCGTCCGAATTCCGGGCGGCCCTTGGCCATTCAGCGGCTGCAGCGTTGCGCACTACAGTGGCAGCACGCGGCCCACACCGGCTGCCATCGCCAATTGGGAGTGCCCATGTGCCAGCGCGTCACCTGCCGCAGTTGCGGCAAGGTCACCTACAGCGGCTGCGGCGAGCACCTCGACCAGGTGTTCGCCGGAGTTCCTGACGACCAGCGCTGCCGGTGCGCCGAAGACGCTCCCACCGGCGCCACGGCCACAGCTGGTGCGCAGTCGACCAAGCGTCGTTGGCCGTTTTCTAGGACCAGCGCAAGCCGCTGAGGTCCTGCGAGACATCCCACAGTTCAGCAATCAGTGCCGCGTCCGTGGCACTGTCTTTGGGCTTGATGAGTGTGGGCGCGCCACGGGCCTGCAAAATGCGCGGGCCGAAGTACTGACCGCCCTTCGCGGTGGGGGCGGTGGCGGCGAAAAGTTGCGGCAACGCGCCGTTGGCCGCTGACTGCCCCACCTTCGTGGCGACCTTGCTGATCCGCCCAGCATCGGGACGAAACAAGTTGGTGTTGGCCAGACCAGGATGCGCCGCAATGGCCTGCACACTCGAGCCTGCAGCGCGCAGTTTTTGATCCAGTCCCATCGTGAAGTGCAAATTCGCCAGTTTGGATCGCGAGTACGACTTCCACTTGTCGTAGTCGGGGTCGCTGTCGGCGGCCACCGTGGCCACGGGCAGTCCCGGTTGGGTCGCGGCAACGCTGGAGACATTCACCACGCGCGCGGCCGGTGCAGCCTCCAAGGCCGCACGCAGCAAGGTCGTCAACGCGAAGTGCCCGAGGTGGTTGGTGGCGAACTGCAGTTCGACCCCATCGGCAGAGCGGTCAAAGGGCAGCGCCATCACGCCGGCGTTGTTCATCAAGATGTCCACCGGTCCGCTCCACGCAGCGGCGAAGTCGCGCACCGAGGCCAGCGATGAAGTATCCAATGCGCGTACTTCCACACTGGCCTGTGGCACGGCTTGTCGCACATCAGCCAGAGCGGCGTCACCGCGTTGCGGGTCGCGCGCGGTCATCACCACATGGGCGCCTTTGGCGGCCAATGCCCGGGCTGAGGCGAGCCCTAGTCCAGAGGTTGCGCCGGTGACGATGGCGGTTTTGCCGGTCAGATCGGGGATGCTTTTTGCGGTGAATGCCATGTGGTCATCAGACCACGGGCGGGCCACTGCCGCCACCAGCCAGTCCGGTAGCCTGTCGCGTCTGTTCGCCCCTTTAGCTCAGTCGGCAGAGCGTCTCCATGGTAAGGAGAAGGTCTACGGTTCGATTCCGTAAGGGGGCTCGACGGGTGCAGCGTTGACCGCGCGGCACACGGCAAGGGCGGGGTAGCTCAGCCTGGTAGAGCAAGCGGCTCATAAT
>DPWC01000164.1:800-2760 GCA_003529305.1 Actinomycetota bacterium | reverse complement strand
AGGGTGCGCAGCGAGGTCAATGGTGCCACCGTGGCGATGTCGGAAGGTCGCCGGAGGTGTCTGAGCAGATCTAGGGGTGAGGTGAGGGCGTTTTCCAAGAACGGCCCGCGAGTGATGTGCCATGCATCGGCGGCCCGACGCATGAAGGCGTTCCACTCCGCTTCGGCCGCACCTCCTAGTGCAGCCCCCAATGCTCGGGCTACGGCTGCTGGATCCACGCCGGGAAGCTGCGCGCGGGTGCCATCGGCCCAGTGGTAACTGAACCCGGGCTCGACCGGCTGAAGATCAACGAGGTCATCGAGGGCCGTTCCGGTGGTGAGGAACAGGTCGCGGTAGACCGCCGGCAAGGTGAACAGCGAAGGTCCGGTATCGAAAACGAAGCCATCACGGTGGAAGCCAGCGAGTTTGCCGCCAATATGCGCGGACTGCTCCAGCACGGTGACGCGATGACCGGCGTGCTGCAGGCGAATGGCTGCTGAGAGCCCGCCCATGCCGGCGCCGACGACTGCAACCTTCGCCACGCGATCACCCTATGGCGCGGCCCTTCCACTGCAGTGTGCCGCGACGCCGGCCCCGAAACGACGCCACCGTCAAATAGATCAGTACCGCGATGGATGCTGGATGGGCCAACGCATCGGGCCACCATCTGCCACCGGTGCGTCGGGCCGTTGCTAGGCGGCCCACCACTGCTGCTGCCCACCCCAGTGTTCCGACCATGGCGATCATCGGATCTAGCGCGCAGCCGAGCAGTGCACCTAGCGGCGGCACCACATACAGCAGGACAAGTAGACCCATCGCGACACTGGCACCACCGGCGGAGCCGAAGGCCGACCACAGCGACTTCGTGTAGCCCTGGCGCAGATCTGCCCAACCGGAATACATCCGGCACTGCGCAAGGCTCGTGCCGTCGATGACTATTCCGCGGCCACCCGAGCGCTTCACGGCGCGCAGTAGTTCAACATCATCGAGCACCTGATCGCGCACCGCGCCATGTCCGCCAGCGCGGTCATAGGCAGGCCGGGTGATGGCCAGAAGTTGACCGTTGGCGGCCACCAGTGACTCCCGCGGACTGCGCTCGGCCACGCGCAACGGCAGCGTTGTTAACCACGACCACTGAAGCAACGGCTGAATGAGGCGTTCGCTGGCTGTCACGGCAATTTGCCGCGGATAGGGGCACACCAGGTCCAGTCCACTGCTGTCCAAGGCCGCCACGGTGGCGGCGACGGCGTGCTCGCTCAGGCAAACATCACTGTCGATGAAGATCAAGATGTCGCCCTGCGCGTGGTCCGCCAGTACCTGACAGGCATTCGGCTTCCCCAGCCAGCCAGCAGCCGGTTCGGTGCCAGTGATCAGTCGTACGCGCTGGTCATCGGAGGCCACGCCTTGCACGATGGCCGCGGTGTCATCGCTGGAGCGATCATCGAGCACGATGATCTGAAGATCGGCAACCGCACGCTGCGCCACAACTGAGGCCAGGCACGCACCGATGGTGTCGGCTTCGTTGCGAGCAGGAATCAGCACGCTCACTTTCTTTGCACACAATCCGGGGTCCGACTGGGGTGACCGCAGGAAACGCTGGTTGATCAGTGAGTGCAGCGTCAGCGCGATGGCACCGAGGGTGCCGATCCCAACAAGGCCAAGAACTGCAAGCGCCCCGGCTCCGGCGCTACTGAAGGTCACGGCGAGGCTCCACAGCGGATGGGCGAGGTCGTGCGCGCCACAGCCGCCGACCCAATGGCAGGGCCACCGCCCCCATCACGATGGCGCCGGTGATCGCGACAGACGGTCGGCCAAGAAAAATCGCGTTTGCCAGCACGCTGGAGAGGTAAGTCCACATCCACAGTGTCAGTGGTTGGGCATCTGGCCACAGACCTGTGCGAGGTCGGCGACCGTCGCCAAGACTGGTCAGGGCGGTCATCATCACTAACGCCACGAGCAGCCAGCCGGCGAAGTTCTGAGC
>DPWC01000164.1:0-444 GCA_003529305.1 Actinomycetota bacterium | reverse complement strand
GGATCGAGAAAGACATCCCAGGACGCCAACGCCCACGCGCCGATGAGCACTTGGGCGATGCGTGATCGAGTAAGCGCGCGACCAACGATCAGGCTCGGGTAGGCCATCATCGCCCAGGCAAACGGAATCACGACGGGTACGCCCAGCAGTTTCAGTCCGAGTGAATCGGTGTAGTCATACGGACCAAATGGCACATCAGTGCGGCTACCCAGCACTTCGACCAGCCAGCCGCCGACCACGGTGATCACTAGATACAGCGCGGTCCAGCGTGCCCCGCGAACGATCAGGGCGTGACTGCAAGAGGCCGCGACGAACACCACGACCGTGGCGATGGTCAGAGTGGTTCGCACCTGGTTGGAGGTCAGCGGGTAGGCGATCTGCATCAGCACCAGGAGCCCGGCGAGGACCCACGGGATCGCGGCAATGGCATCGCCGCGCGGCGGC
>DPWC01000080.1 GCA_003529305.1 Actinomycetota bacterium | reverse complement strand
AGCCGGCTGTTAACCGGCAGGTTGTTGGTTCGAGTCCAACCGGGGGAGCCACTGGCTCCCGTACCCTGATCCCGTGAGCACTGATCCGGCATCGGCGAAGCCCGGGTCGTCCACCGCCGCGGTGGATCCCATAGTCAAGCCTTGGCGCTCCGTACGACGCGAGGTGGATCTTCCCGGTGCCACAGCCGTGTGGGTGCTCACCGCGCATGTGTTGACCATTGCCTCGCCAGCCCTGCTGGTGGCTGCCGTTTCGGCGCACCGCGCGTACCTCGAAACAGTTCTGGATCGCCCAGACTTGTTGATCTGGTCGGCACTGGCTTTTGTCGTGGCTAGTGTGTGTGAAAGCGCGCAGAACACCCTTGACCGCTGGTATCTCACCGGTACGCCGCCGTCGTTGCTGGATTGGCTGTTCAACACCTTGGTCGTAGCCGGCCTGGGCTTGCAGGTGCTCGCGGTGGCTGGAGACCGCGAATGGGTCTGGGGTGTGGTGATCCTGGGTGTGCTGGTCTTCGCTGACTTCTACTTGATCGGTCTGCCGACTGCCCCGGTGCAGGCCATCATGGGGCTGGCCTCGGCAGTCTTGCTGTTTCGCGCCTTAGATCAACCCGTGGTGTTTGCCTCACTGGTCTCGGTGTTCTTCACTTTGTTCTTTCTTGATGTGTTGGTGCGCACCCGGCAACAGGTGATGCACGGCTTCACCACCATCGTCAATGTCACCGGTGTGGTGGCCACCGCCCTGGCCATCGGGTGGGCTGCCACCGGTCAAGCCGGCGTGGGATGGCTGGGGTTGATCGTCGTTTCGGTCGCGCTGGTGGGGCTGGCCCTAGTCCTGCGGCCCCGACTCCTGCGCCTTCCCGCGACGCCGCGAGCCGAACAGGCCGAAGAGGCCGCGTCGACCCGTTGAGCCGTCACCGCCCCCCATGCCACTGACACCGGCTTGCGCCATCTGCTCCTGAACTACCTCGAGGGTGATGCGCTCGTAGCCGTTCTGCTCAGCGAAGTCTTCGACATTGCCGACCGCAAACTTGCGGACGAACCGTGGAGCCTTGGCGATCATGCCGATGGCATCCTCGTCCCAGTCCATCGACAACTTCAGGCCGGCCTTGGCAGCTGCCGCGTCCGCACCTGAGGCCTTGCCTTCCTGAAAGGCCTTCTCACGATCTGCAGCTTTTTGCTCGCGCTGTTGCTTGCGCTCCCAGTAGCCGGACTCCTCGGTGCGAGTGGCCTCATACAGACCCTTGACATCGGGCGTGGCCGAAAGAATCGACACCAGATTGTTCGCCCAGCGCGCCGGCACGATAACGAACATCTCGGTGGGCCGCAGTTTGTTGTTCATCCGCCCACCGAAGTCACCGGTGGTCAGCACCACATTCTCGTCAAAGAACGGAGTGACGAACGCGTCGGTGCAAAACGACGATCCGGCGGCCGCGTTGGGCTGCACGCCGTCTTCGACCGCTCGGGCGGCGGCAATCTGCGAGGCCCATACCGGCTCGCACACCACCACGATCCATTCGATGGGGGCGCCTTCTGGAACTGCGGTCAGCGGAGCTGCTCCCAGGCCTTTGACCACCCCGGTGGGCAGGCGGAACTTGCCGCTGTTGACCGCCAGTCCAGCGTGATCGGTGTAGGCCGGGATGAAAACCGGCAGCAGCCGTCCGCTGGCGATCAGTTCATTGCCATCATCAAAGCCAGTAAGGAAGGAGCCATGCGAGCAGTCGTGATTGGTGCTGTCCATGTGCACCGCACGGTTCTCGTCGCGGGCGATCCGCAGAATGGCGCAAGCATCCACGCGCTCACTGCGCTCGTACGCGGGATGGATCTGGTCGCGGAAGATGGTGACGGCCACCGCCTGCCCGCGAACCTTCCCCTCGAGGGCTTTGGCGATGCCTTCAATATCCAGTGGGGCAGTGGTGGTGGTTGTCGTCATGAACGGCTCAGGCCTCAGCTACCTGCTTGAAGCGCTCCAGGTTCTCCTGAATGCGTGGCGCGATCATGGACTTGAAGATCTGGCCGAACATCAGACCCATCGGTCCGCCGGGCTTGGGCATGTCCACCACATAGTCGACCTGCGTAGCCGCTCCGCTCTCCGTGAGCCGCCAGGTGTTGATGTAGGAGTCACCGTCGTCAAGGCTGGTCAGGGCGAACTCCTGCGGGGAGTTGTTGGTCGACACGGTGACATCGTTGCGGTGGTTCTCGCCTTTGCGTGCATCGGTGCCAAAGGAGGCGAAGGTGGCGCCGGTGGCGAAGGCGGAGTCGCTGACCTCGTCGATGCGAAAGTCGCTAGCAGACCACTTGGCGTGGTTATTGACATCACTGACCACGGCGAAGACATCAGCCGCCGGCCGGTCGACCGTGACGGTGAATGTCTCGACAATGCGCTCGCTCACTGTGCCTCCTCAGGCAGAGCCCCGATGGCCCCACAGCAGGACTATCGCGCCTCGTGGACGCCACCGCCACCGGAATGGCGCCTCATTAGACTCGCGCGGGCCGGGGAGGTAGCTCAGCCGGTCAGAGCAGCGGACTCATAATCCGTCGGTCGTGGGTTCGAGCCCCACCCTCCCCACTAGACCACTACGGCGCAGGTGTGGTCAGCGCTGTTGTCACGAACTGTGTCGCCGCCTTGAAGTAGGGCTCCAAGGTGTGCGGTCGTGGAGTTGTGAGTTCAAATTCCACCCGGGTGGAGCCAGGATCGCCTTCGGCTGGGCGTACTTGCACCCAGCCGTGGTAGCCGGGTTCGGTCGCTGAACCCCAGTCAATTCTCATCGCCTCGCTGTCGGGTCTGAACCATGCCGCCATCAGGACGACGCCGCCCTTTACCTGCGCTTCGATCTCCACTCGGTCGTCATCAAGGGATCGCGCCCCAGACATCAGGGGCAAGTAGCCGGGCAGATGCGTGATGTCGGCGATGTAGTCAAAGACGCGTCGTGCAGGAACCGGAATATCCCCAGTGAAGGTGTCAGTAGGCATGCTCTGCCTCCTTCATACCGAATCGGCTCCTGCGCGAACGCGGTTCCCTGACCCGATCACAGCAACAGCAAGCGGTGATGGGGCCATGCGGGCGCTACTGCAGTGTGAGGTCGCCGCCTTGGTAGACGAAGCAGCCCTTGGACTTGGTGGTGGGGTTGTCGCAGTTGTTGTCCCAACCAAGGACTCGCACCGTCGAGTCGTAGGCGTAACGGCCGGTACTAAACGAGCCGTTGAAGGCCAGCGATGAGCGGTAGTCCGTGGTCTGCAAGCTCCACGCCGCGTCGCGGAACTTCGCGGCGGTGAGGTCCTTGGGAGCCTTCGCGATGACGGCCTTGAGGAACAAGGCGCCGTCGCAGTATTGGAAGCCGGCCTTGTAGTTGGTGCGGATTCCCTCCGGCGGTGTGGCGCCAGCGTTATCAATGATCTGCTTACACAACACCTGGGCGGGATTCGCCGGGTCCGGGAAGGGCAGGAGCTGGTTATTGCCCACATCACCGGCAGGAATGAACCCGACACCGAGCATGCCTTGCAGCGTGGACGAAACCACTGAGTCGGGGTTGTCCTGCAGGAACACGGTGCTGTCAAAACTGGAGATGGACCACTTGGTGGTGGCATCAAGGTCGCCCGCCTCCGGGGTGGTCACAGCGATCGGCAGGATGCGGGCTCCACCGACCACGATGATCCGATTCAGCCCAGCGTTCTTGGTGCCGGTCAGCGCTGTGGAGCTTCCGGCACCCAAGGTGCCCACATTGCTGGTGTCGATGAAGAATTCCTTGTAGTTGGTGATCCCCTGGCTGGCCAGGAACGGAATAACCGTCTGTGCAGCCTGCCGGCGGCCGACATCACCATCAAGGGCGATCACCGAGACACCCTTGGAACCGGCGAACCAGTTCTGCGACTGCAGGGCTTGCAGTTGGCCCTTCAGGAACGAGCCGTACTCGGGGAAGGTTGCCGACCACAGGTAGGGGCTGAAGCGCTCAAACTCGGCTTGGTCCTTAGCCAGCAGGCCTTGGTCGATCATGATCGTCTTGCGCGAGGCGTAGCAGGGGCGAACATTGTTCTGCAACTGACCTTCGAAGACCACCGCGAAGACCTGATCGTCCTGCGTCAAGGCGTTGCAGAAGGACTCGGCATATTCAGGGGAGTCCTGGCTGCCGTCGTAGACCTTGATCACCGGCACGAGCTTGCGGCCACCGAGCCCACCATTGGCGTTGACATAGTCCACGACGGCTTGGATCTGCTTGGTCTGACCCTCGGCGCCGCCGTAGTTCGCCTGCTTGAAGCCCAAGGACGCAGCCACCTTGCCGATGTCAGAAATAAGGAAGCCCACCTTGATCGAATCGGCCGTGACACCGGGCGAGGCGTCGTCTCCGCCGAGGCCTCCACTGACGGCGGAACCGCCCGAACCGGACGGGCCGGAGGACTTACTGCTGCACGCGGTCGTCAAGGTGGCGGCCAGCAGCAGGGCGGTCAGGGCGGTCAGGGTGCGGGCGGTGCGCGAACGCAGCAGAGCCTTGTCCATCGAGGGAGCCGTCCTTAAGAAACGAATGGGGAAGCAGGGGCGGCTTACTGTACTCACCGCGTGGGCGCAACTGGAAGGCTCTTGGCCCACCCGATCAGCCACTAGGCGATCAGTGGGGCAGGAATTGGGCTAGGCAGGCAGGGGCTCGCGGCGCCCGAAAAGGTAACCCTGGGCCAGCGGCCAGCCCATGGTGTGCAGGATCTCGGCCTGTTCGGGGCGCTCGACGCCTTCGGCGATTCCGGTCATGCCCAGCGAACTGGCCAGCTGCATCAGGCCGTGGGCCAGAGCATGTTCGGCACTTTGCCGACCGCTATCGAGGACAGCCACGAACGATTGATCGAGCTTGACTCCCGTAATGGGCAGGTCGCGCAGCAGCGAGACGGAGGAAAAACCGGTGCCGAAGTCATCGACATGAATGCCCACCCCCAGATTGCGCAGCACTGAGAGGTCGGTTTTCACATCACGGTTAGTGGTCATGACGGCGGTCTCGGTCAACTCGATCACCAGCCGCGTGGGATCAACCCGGTGGGAGTGGATCGTGGTCAGCACACTGTCGAGCCATGCTGGATCGGAAAGCTCCACGGCCGAGGTGTTCACCGCCACCGTGCCGGTGAGCGCATTCGCAGCGATGTCGACACACACCTGCCGCAACACCTGTTGGCCGATCTGCACAATCAATCCGGAGTCTTCGGCCACCCCGATGAAGGAAGCCGGTCCGGTGAGTCCATCGACCGGGTGTTGCCAGCGAACCAGTGCTTCGTGGCCGACGATGCCTCGATTGCCAAGGTCAATGACGGGTTGGTAGTACACAGCGAACTCGCTGCCATCTAACGCAGCGCGCAGTTCGCTTTCGACTTTTAGGCGAAAGGCCGCGGCGCTGGCCATGACCTCGTCGAAGACTTGCAGTTGAGCTCGGCCGGCCCGCTTCGCTTCGCTCAGTGCCACCGAGGCGTGTTCGATGACGGTGGCCGCGGTGCTGTCGGGGGTGGAAATGGCGGCACCCATCGAACTGGTCAGCACGATGCGTCGACCGCGCACTTCGAAGTCGTGGCCGAGGGCGGCGCGCACCGCACTGGCGGTGCCGGCGAGATCATCGTGATTGGCCGCACCGGGGATGACCAGCACAAACTCGTCGCTGCCGTAGCGGCCAACATCGGCGCGTTGGCCAACGGCTTGGCGAAGGCGGATCCCGATCTCGCGCAGTAGCGCATCGCCGGCTTGATGGCCCAGAGTGTCGTTAACGGTGCGGAAGCGGTCGATCCCCACCAGCAGCACACCGACGCTGCCGCCCCAGCGGACGGTGTCGGTGATGGTCTCGGCGAGCCGTTGGGCGATGGTGGGGCGGTTCGGCAGTCCGGTGACGGTGTCGATGGTGGCCAGTTCAGTCAAGCGTTCGCGGGCGTGCACTTGTTCGGTCATGTCAAGAACTTGATAGACCAGCCACTGCACCTCGCCGGTGGTGGAGCGCACGGCAGACACCGACAGGTCGCCGTGGCGCACAAAACCATCGGCCAGTGCGCTGCGCGAGCGGGTGCGATACGAGTCGCGGCTACCCGCCAGCAGGTCGCGATGCAAGGTGTCGGTGTGCCGGGGGTCTTCGGCGCCAATCAGATCGGCGATGTTCTGCCCGCGCAGTTGTGAGGATTCTCGGGCCAAGAAATCGGTCATCGCAGCATTGGCGTCGACCACGCGTCCTTCGGCATTGCAGATAGCCACGGCAATCGCGGCATTGACCATGGCGGTGCGGAACTTCTCCTCGGATTCCTGCAACCGCAGCCGGGTCTGCACCTTGTTGTGAATGTTGCGCATGCCAACAACAAAGCCGTGCAGGGTGCCGTCGGCCTCCAGTAGCGGGTGGGCCACTCCGGAGTACCACTGCTCAGAGCCGTCTTTGCTGCGGATGAGAAGCTCTTGCGACACATCTTGGCCATGCTCCAGGCGGTCGCGGTTGGTCTCCACGAACGAGAGGTCTTGGTGGGATGAGACCAAGGTGGCCGCGGGCCGGCCGATGAGTTCTTCGGGCAACCAGCCGAGGGCCCGGGTGACTGACGGTGAGATCCACTCAATGTCTAGGCCACTGGTTTGGTAGACGATGTCGGAGGAATTTTCCGCCAGTAGGCGAAAGCGCTCCTCAGCGCTGAGTTGCTTTTTGGTGGCCACGGCCTTAGTCCAGCAGATCCAAGATGTCGGCGACCACGCCTTCGGCTTTTGCGCCCGGGGCCCGCATGGTCACGCTCCACAATGGTTCGGCTGTTTCTGCATCTTCGGTGGCGCTGACGAAGCCGCGATCAGCGAGCCACTGCACATCGGCGGTGACTTGGGGTAGTTCGCGCTGCACGGCTGCGCTGATCTGCGCGATGGTGCTGGGGCCGCGGCGCAGCAGCACTCGCTGCACGGCGCGCACCGCTGGGGGAGTTTCGAGCAGGTCGGCCATCGCGCGATCGGGCAGGTGCATCACGACATCGCGGCTGGCACTCACGCTGAGCACGGCGTCGTCCACGACGAGGTCGTGGTTGTGCCCACCGGTGGTGCGCTCGTGGTTCAACCCGTGCAGGTGTAAGCCGGCGATGGTGGCGCCGGGGTCAAGGTCGGGGAATCGAAAACCGACGAAGACGCCGTCGAAGGGTTCATGCAGCCAGCGCACCTCATCGGTGGCGCACACTTCTATATAGGGCCGATAGGGAGGTGACTGGGGTGGCACGCTGCGCACCAGTGCACTGGTGAAGGAGCCCTCTAGACGCACCGAGATCACCGCGCCGGGGTCATCGACCAGGTCTTCGACTGCCGCAGCCACGGTGGCGCGATCAACATTGCGGAGTCGCACTGTGCGCGGGTGGTGCATGGTGGCCACCACCACAAAGGGGGTGCGGGTGCTCGGCGGCATGAGCTCGGCGGCGCCGGTGTAGTCCACCCGCCACGGCTGGCCATCGACCACAACAAGTTCGCCGTCGAGGCGATCGACGGTTCCCAGGCCGTGGTCACCACCCGCGAGGGCTTCTTCCAAAGTGGCAACGCCGTCATACCCGCCGTCGAGCAGCACATGGGCTAACTGCAGCTGGTGGGTGGTCTCGGCGGTGGAGCAGGTGCGCGGGTCGGTGCCGGTGGCGCGGCGCAGCGTGGCGGCAGCTACAAGTCCGGCATCCAGAGCCATGGCAGCAGGTCGCTTCGCTACTTCTTGGCAGGTGTGCTGGTGACACCAAGGTTGGCGTGCGAGACAAGTCGCCACGATCCATCAATCAGCACGAAGGTGCTCAAGAACGGCACAGGAGTGCCGGGGTACTTCTGGCCGTTGACGATGAAGTCGATCTTGGCTTTGTAGGTGGCTGTCAGCAGGTCACCGGAGCGCAGACCGGTGACGGGCAGCAGGGTGTAGGACGAAAGGTCGGGCAGGTCGGCGAGGTACTGCTCGCGAGTGACCGGTACACCGTTGGTGCGTTGCAGCTGGAAGGTGGGCGCGAGCAGTTCACCGAGGGCGGCGGTGTCCTTGTCTTTGACGCCTTGAAACAGGCGCGTGACCTGAGTCTTCGCCAAAGCGTTGTCGCTGGTGGGGGCGGCATTGGGGTCATAGGAAGACGACGAGCAGCCAGCGATCAGCCCAGCGATCAGGGCTAGCGCGAGGGCGGGCAGCAGCAGGCGGCGTGGGGTCATGGGGACGGATTGTTCCAATTGGCCGAGCCGAGCAGCACACCAGTCTCTTCAGTTGAGGGAATTGGTGAGACCAATGACCAAACAGTTGACGGCAGGCGAAAGCCAGACCAAATCTGCGGTGCGATCAATTTTTCGGTACTGAGCGGCGCGATGGATCATGCATTTTTGTCAGGCGTGCTCGCAGATGAGGGAAGTTGAAGATTCATTTCGCGCGGGGATTGGCGACGGCTAGTGGCGCATGTGACTAGTGGGAATTGGCGCTCCCGCGAAGAAGTCACTGGATTACGGCACCGGGCAATCAACTTTGTGATCACTCCGTGCTTTGACGGGTGTAAGGGCGAGGTCTTGATGCATGAGCGCCCCATCACGATGCGGCCCGGACGGCCCTGCGAGTCGAGACTTTTGGTGGTCAAGCGGCGATGTTTCAGTCGCTGCTATCTGAGGCGTCGAGTGCGTCCGAGGTAGTGGCGGTAGCCGTCGGAACCAGTGGGGGTCCGGCCTACAACCTTCTGAGGGGAAGGAAACACCGCAGAATGAATCGCACACGCAAGCGCTTGATGGCGGGGGCCGCGGCCCTAGCCATCGGTGCCCTTGGCGCGGCGGGCCTTCAAGGCATCGCTAACGCCTACGGACCGACTTCCACGTCGTTGCCTGGTTCGCTTTTCCTGAACAACACAGCGGCATCCACGACGGCTACCACCAACAACACCTTCACGGACACGTTGACTTTGTCGAATTCACCTGCCAACCCCAATGCCGGTGACAGTGTCACGGTGACTCTGTCTGGTGTGAATGGCCCGTCGACGGGCCCGGTGGGAGTTGCCGCGAACGGCACCATCGTGCGAGCCACAATTGATGTCTCAGGAGCGCAGACCGCCACTGTCTCTCTGGCTTCGGGAGCGACCTGTACCTACCCGGCGACACCGATCGGCACGAGTTCGCCGGAAGGCGCGTGGACCACGACAGGGTCCTTCACAGCCTCTGGCAATGGTGCCGCGGTCATTGCGCTCAAGCAGATCCTCTTTGATGATCAGGGCAATGGCGCTGGTGGCGTAGATGGCCAGCAGGGCAATGTCTGTTCCGGTACCGCCAACAACGCTGACTACTACATCTCTGCCGTCACCCAGACTGCGGGAAGTGGTCAAGCAGGTTTGGCCAAGACTGCACCCCAGGTGTCCTCAGTGGTGAAGAACAACATCACCATCACCGGCCCGAATGCGACGATCGCGACATCATCGGGGCAGAACGCTGGTGTAGCCGCAGTGCGCAACTCGGCCGCGTATGGAGTGACGGTGACGGTTACCGGAACAGTGTGGGGCAACAATGTCGCGGCAGGTGGTTTCACGGCTTCCTACTGCGACCTCACCGGTAATAACTGTGATACTGGGATCACGAACACCCTGACCACAGATGGTTCTGGCGTGATTAGTGGCGGATCCATTGTCAAGCCGGGTGGGGTTGCGTTGACGGCTGGCAACCGGACACTCAAGCTCGTGCAAGGGTCGAACCAGTCCCTGACACCGGTTCTGGTTCTCGACACTGCTGCGATCACCTTGTCCCCCACGGGCGGTGGCCCAGGTACTCCAGTGGCGATTTCGGGTAGCAACTTCAACCCGAGTCAGGCCGTGACGGCTTATGGATCAAGCCTCACGGGCCCGCCGTACA
>DPWC01000082.1 GCA_003529305.1 Actinomycetota bacterium | reverse complement strand
CTGGTCAGCGGCGCAGGCGACCGGGAGTACCGCCACCCCCGTGCTCGGTGCCTTGCTCGGTCTAGCGACCGCCGTGGCCTTGGGGTATCTGCTGTACAAGGGATCCTTACGGCTGAACCTTGCCAACTTCTTCCGGTGGACCGGTGCGCTCTTGATCCTGGTCGCTGCTGGCGTGCTGATGTATGCCGTGCACGAGTTTCAAGAACTGGGGTGGCTGCCCGGTGCAGAAAACCTGGCCTTTGATGTCTCGAGCACCATTCCCCCGGAATCGTGGTACGGCTCGCTGCTCAAGGGCGCCGTCGGTTTCACCCCAGCGCCGTCGGTCCTGCAAGTACTCGCTTGGCTGGGCTACACCATCCCCGTGGCGGTGTTGTATTTCCGGCCGCACCGCGCCAGCGCCGCTGCCCCTGCGTCGGCCGAGGAGTCAGTGCCCGTCAGCAGCTGACGACAGCGCGGCAGCGTCGAGAGCTGCCAGCGTGTCGTGAACCACGGCCGTCACGGTCAACCCGCAATCGGCTAACACCTCTGCGCGGCGACCATGCGACAAGAAGTCCAAGGGCACGCCGTGGTGTCGTACTGCCACGGAACTGCCGCCCTCTCGCAAGGCCTGTGCCACGCTGGCGCCGACGCCACCTACTTTGAGTCCGTCCTCCATCGTGACCACCAGTGAGCTCGCCCGGGCCATGGTCACCAGCGCAGGATCGACCGGCTTGACCCAGCGAGGATCCACCACGCTCGCCGACACACCCGCCTTGTCAAGTTCATCGGCCACCTGCAGGCCCAAGCCAGCCATCGCACCGACCGCCACGATCAGCACGCCCGTGGGACTTCCGCGCCGAAGAACATCGGCTTCGCCTTCCCGACTGATCGCCGGGATGTCCTCCGGCAATGCCCCCTTGGGGAAGCGAACCACCGTGGGAGCGTCCGCTACATCAAGGGCTTCGCGCAATTCCTGACGCAAGGTGATGCCATCTCGAGGGGCCGCGATGCGCAGACCGGGCACCGATTGCAGCATCGCCAAGTCCCACATGCCGTTGTGACTCGCACCGTCATCACCGGTGATCCCGGCACGATCCAGCACAAAAGTGACACCAGCGTTGTGCAGCGCAGCATCCAAGAGAACCTGATCAAAGGCTCGGTTGAGGAAAGTCGCATATACCGCCACCACCGGGTGCAGTCCCCCCATGGCCATGCCGGTAGCTGAGGTCACCGCATGCTGTTCGGCGATACCCACATCGAACACGCGGTGCGGATAACGCTGCTGCAGCGCTGTCAACCCCGTGGGGCCAAGCATCGCGGCCGTAATGGCCACGATGTCAGCGCGCTCGTCGGCAATCTGAACGATCTCCTCGGCGAACACGGAGGTCCATGTCGGTGCCGCATCCACTGTTGATCGTCCGGTAAGCGGGTCAATGACCCCGATGCCGTGAAAGCGATCGGCTTCATCGGCTTCGGCCGGGCCATAGCCGTGTCCCTTGCGCGTTATCGCGTGCACGATCACGGGACCGCCATAACCCTTGGCCAGTGTCAGCGCCTTTTCCATCGCCTCCACATCGTGACCATCCACGGGCCCGATGTACTTCAGCCCTAAGTCTTCGAACATTCCCTGCGGAGCGATGACATCCTTGATGCCCTTCTTGACGCCGTGCAGTGCCTCATAGATCAAAGTCCCTGGCCTGGTGAGTTCCAAGATGTCGCGACCCCAATCCAAGAAACGCTCATAGCCGCGGGTCGTTCGCAAGGTGGCCAAGTGGTCGGCCAGACCTCCGATCGTGGGGGCGTAGGACCGCTCGTTGTCATTGACCACGATCACCAGGGGGCGATGCTTGGCACCGGCGATGTTGTTCAGGGCCTCCCACGCCATGCCGCCCGTCAGCGCACCGTCACCGATTACCGCCACCACATGGCGTCGGTGAATCTCACCCGTTAACTCCCACGCCTTGGCCAGACCATCGGCGTAACTCAGCGAGGTAGAGGCATGCGAATTCTCCACCAGATCGTGTTCCGATTCGGCGCGGCTGGGATAACCGCTGAGTCCACCTCGCGATCGCAGCGAAGAAAAACCAGGCGCGCGACCGGTGAGGATTTTGTGCACATAGGCCTGATGCCCGGTGTCCCACACAATGGCGTCTGTCGGCGAATCAAAAGCCCGGTGTAAAGCGATCGTTAGTTCGACCGCGCCGAGGTTGGGACCCAAATGTCCACCGGTTGCTGACACTGCATCAACAAGGAATGCGCGGATCTCCCGACACAGCTGACGGAGCTCATCTGCGGTCAGGTCCCGAACATCACGAGGGCCGCGGATCGTATCGATCAGGCCCATGCATGCTCCCGCATCTGTGGTGTGCGGGCTGACCCGCGAGTGCCTCGGTCCCGAGGCGCCTCAGCAGTCTAAGCGTCGTGCAGCGTTCAGGCCCACGATTGGGCGCTCAGGCCAGCAACGATCGCAAGACAAACTGCATGATGCCCCCATGCCGGTAGTAGTCCGCCTCACCGGGGGTGTCAATGCGCACTGTGGCCGAGAAGGCGGTCACATCGCCATTTTCTTTCAATGCCTCCACATCGACAGTGCGCGGGGACGGGCCCGTGTTGATGGCTTCAATCCCGCGGATCGTGAAGGACTCCTCACCGGTCAGGCCCAGCGATTCCGCGGACAGGCCTGCCGGGAACTCCAAGGGCAGCACACCCATGCCGATCAGGTTGGACCGATGAATGCGCTCATAGGACTGCGCAATGACTGCCTTGACCCCAAGCAGCGCGGTTCCCTTGGCCGCCCAGTCGCGTGATGACCCTGACCCGTACTCCTTACCGGCCAGAATCACCAGCGGGATGTGATGGCGGGCGTAGTTCTCCGCGGCGTCGAAGATCGTCGTCTGCGACTTCTGCGGATCCAGGAAGTCAACAGTGAAACCACCTTCCACGCCATCAAGCAGCAGATTCTTCAATCGGATGTTGGCGAAAGTGCCTCGAATCATCACTTCATGATTGCCGCGGCGAGAACCGTAGGAGTTGAAGTCGCTGCGCTGTACGCCATGCTCCGCCAGGTAGCGCCCCGCAGGCGAGTCCGCCTTGATCGAACCGGCCGGACTGATGTGATCGGTCGTCACCGAATCGCCCAGCAGTGCCAGTACTCGCGCCCCGCTGATATCGGCAACCGGCACAGGCGTGCGGGGCATGTTCTCGAAGTAGGGCGGCTTGCGCACATAGGTGGATTCGGCATCCCAGGCGAAGATGCCGCCTGCGGGAGTGGGCAGGTTTTGCCACCGCTGATCGCCAGCGAATACATCGGCATAGCGATTGCGATACAGGTCCGCGCCAATGGACTCTGCGATGGTCGATTCGATCTCGGCCGGCGTGGGCCAAATGTCGCGCAAATAGATAGCCGTTCCGTCCTCACGGTGCCCCAGTGCCTCGGTCTCGAAATCAAAGTCCATCGTTCCGGCCAGGGCATAGGCCACAACCAACGGTGGAGAGGCCAGATAGTTCATCTTGACATCGGGGTTGATCCGACCCTCGAAATTGCGATTACCAGAGAGCACGGACACCACAGCGAGATCGTGGGCGTTCACCGCAGCTGATACTTCCTCGGGCAGCGGTCCGCTATTGCCAATACAGGTGACGCAGCCATAGCCGACGAGATTGAAGCCCAACTTGTCCATGTAGGACTGCAGACCACTGCGCTCGTAGTAGTCAGTGACCACCTTGGAACCAGGAGCCAGCGTGGTCTTGACCCACGGCTTGACCTCGAGTCCAGCCTCTACCGCCTTCTTGGCCAACAAAGCGGCACCCAGCATCACCGACGGATTAGAGGTGTTCGTGCACGAGGTGATCGATGCAATGACCACGGCGCCATGGCGCAGGTCATAGTCACCAGCCGATCCGTTGACCTGCCCGACCCGTGCCGGCGCATCGGTGTAGGTCGGCAGCGCTTCAGCGAATCGCTGCTTGGCCGCACTGAGCACCACGCGATCTTGCGGGCGCTTCGGACCGGCAATGGAGGGAACAACGGTCGACAGGTCCAATTCCAAATACTCCGAATACGCCGCCTCGCGTGCCGGGTCATGCCACAACCCTTGGGCCTTGGCGTAGGCCTCAACCAGTTCGATTTGCTCATCAGGTCGACCAGTCAGGCGCAGATAAGAAGTGGTCTCCTCATCAATCGGGAAGATGGCGCAGGTTGAGCCAAACTCCGGGCTCATGTTGCCAATCGTCGCGCGATTCGCCAACGGCACTGCCGCAACGCCTTGGCCGTAGAACTCCACAAACTTGCCCACCACTCCATGGGCTCTCAGCATCTCGGTGATGGTGAGCACCAAGTCGGTCGCGGTGGCACCAGCGGGCAGCTCGCCATGCAGTTTGAAACCGACCACCCGTGGAATCAGCATCGACACTGGCTGTCCGAGCATCGCCGCCTCAGCCTCGATGCCTCCTACACCCCAGCCCAACACACCCAATCCGTTGACCATCGTGGTGTGCGAGTCAGTGCCGACCACGGTGTCGGGGTACGCCTGGCCGTTGCGGACCATCACGACGCGTGCGAGGTACTCAATGTTGACCTGGTGAACGATGCCCGTACCCGGGGGCACCACCTTGAATTCGTCGAAGGCTCCCTGACCCCAACGCAGGAACTGATACCGCTCCTTGTTGCGCTCGTACTCCAACGCCACATTGAGGTCGTAGGCCTGCGCGGTACCAAAATTGTCCGCGATCACGGAGTGATCAATCACCAATTCAGCAGGGGCCAACGGATTGACCTTTGATACATCGCCCCCTAGGTCGCGCACCGCCTCACGCATAGTCGCCAGATCCACCACACATGGCACGCCAGTGAAGTCCTGCATGACCACGCGCGCTGGAGTGAACTGAATCTCGGTGTCAGGCTCGGCCGAGGGATTCCAGGCCGCGAGCGCGCGGATCTGATCGGCGGTGACATTGGCGCCGTCCTCCGTCCGCAGCAGGTTCTCGAGCAGCACCTTCAAACTAAATGGCAGGCGCGCCGACCCGTCCACCGCTGACAGCGCAAAGATGTCAACACTGGTACCACCAGCAGTCAGGGCGGTACGAGCTCCAAAACTGTTCAGCGACATTGATCGGCCTTCCGGTCCGGCCGCGGCCGGATAGTCGTGGTGATCGGTGCTCCGCTGGCGCCATAAACCCCGAGGCAACCAAGCGCCGTGATCCTAGCGAGCCAGAACGGCCACGCATTCGACATGGTGCGTCATCGGAAAAAGGTCGAAAGCCCGCAATCGCGACAGTGCGTATCCGCCTTCGGCGAAAAGGGCGATGTCGCGAGCAAGCGTGGCTGGGTCGCACGCGACATAGATCACTCTCCGAGGACCAGCCTTCATCAAGGACTGCACGACACTCTTGCCTGCGCCCTTGCGAGGGGGGTCCACCACAACGATGTCGGGCCGCTGAGCGGTCGATTCCTCAGCGATGGCCGAGCGCACCCAACGATCCACGCGAGCGTGCTCGACGCGAACATTCCCAAGATCGGTCAGATTGCCGCGCGCATCTGCACACGCGCCCGCATCTGACTCAACGGCCAGCACGCTGGTGGCCAGCCCAGCCAGAGCGCCAGCAAACAACCCCGCACCGGCGTAGAGGTCCCACACCACATCGCCAACCTGCACATCGGCGGCCTCCACCACCGCTGCGGCCAGAGCCTCGGCGGCTCCCGGATGGACCTGCCAGAAACCGTCGGCAGCGGTGTGCCACACCCGACCCAAAGCATGGTGCGTGCACTCGCCCGTGCCCATGACCAGATGCTGTTCGCCGCCGGGGTACTCCGCTATCACACTGACATTCGAGCTCTCGCCGGCGCTTGTTGACGAGGTTGCGGCAACCACCGATTCGGCATCAGGCCACTGCATCGTCAGAACACCGCTGTGCGCAATGTCAGGATGCGCAATCGGGCACTCCTGGAGCGCTATCACCTCGTGTGACCGGTGACGCCGCAGTCCTAGGCGACCCTGCTCATCAACGGCGAAGCGCACTCGGGTTCGCCAATTCAGGCCCTGCGGCGGATCAGCGATCTCCTCAACGACGACAGGCCAATCCACCCCCGCGAGACGCTGCAGTTGTTCGCGAATCACCGCCGCCTTCAGAGTGCGCTGCGCGGGTAAAGACGCGTGTTGCCAGTCGCACCCTCCGCACCCCCCGGGGCCCGCTGCGGCACACACTGCTTCGACCCGGTCCGGCGATGCGCGCACAACCTCGACGGCATCGGCGCGCAGAAACCGGGAGTTCTGATGTCCCTCAGTGATGCGCGCGATGACTTCTTCGCCCGGCAGGCTGTGTCGGACAAAGACGGCGCGACCGTCGTGCCGAGCAATGCAAAATCCCCCATGGGCGACGGCGCCCACTTCCACTTGCACAAGTTCTCCGACCAGAGACTCCGCCGTGGGCTGTAGCGGCTCAATCACTCGTAGGTCGTCTCGGAGATCTCGCGGGCGACTAACTGCTCGGCCACGGCAGGCGCGGGCTGTCCGCGTCGGACGGCTCCGGGTGCCTCAGTTTCTGGACGCTCCGCGCGCACCTGCGAGGACAGCAACTGCCACGGCACGCTGACCATCATCACTCCTGGCGTGAACAACAAGCGTGCCTTCAGTCGCAGGGCGCTTTGGTTATGCAGGATCTGCTCCCACCAATGTCCCACCACATATTCGGGCACATACACAATGACCACATCGCGTGGCGACTGTCGTTGCAGGCCGCGGATGTAGTCCACGACCGGCCGAGTGATCTCTCGGTACGGAGAATCCAGCACCTTCAGCGGCACAGGGATGGCTCGCTCTTCCCACTCAGTGGACAGCTTGAGGGTTTCTTCAGGATCCACCGAGACAGTGATGGCCTCAAGGCTCGACGGTCGCGTTGCCCGTGCATAGGCGATCGCGCGCAGCGTCGGGCGATGCAACTTCGAGACCAGCACCACGGCAAATACCCGCGGCGGCAGCGCTACGGACTCACCGGGCAAGGGTGCGATTTCTGTGGCCACTCGGTCGTAGTGCCGACGGATGCCCCGCATGAGCAGATACAGCAGCGGGATGGCCAGACAGACCAGCCAGGCGCCACGGGTGAACTTGGTCAGCAGCACGATGATCAACACCGCGCCACACAAAACAAAGCCGATGGCGTTGATCACCCGACTGCGCAGCATGGCGGCTCGCTCGCCCGGTGCATTGCCGGCACGCAGCAGCGAGGTCCAGTGCCGAATCATGCCCAGTTGACTTAGCGTGAACGAGATGAAGACTCCGACGATGTACAGCTGGATCAATCTCGAGACGCTGGCATCGAAGGCATAGATCAGCGCGATGGCGACACCGGCCAACAGCAAGATGCCGTTGCTGAAAGCCAAGCGATCACCACGGGTATGCAATTGGCGAGGCAGGTATCCGTCCCGCGCCAAGATCGATCCCAGCACCGGAAAGCCATTGAATGCCGTGTTGGCAGCCAGCACCAAGATCAATGCCGTCACCAACGAGACCACCAGAACGCCGGGCCGAAATTCGCCGAATACTGCTTCGGCGATCTGCACAATCACGGTCTTTTGTGCCTGGCCAGGGGGCAGGCCCACCAGGTCTTTGTCGAACTCAGTGACTTTCACCCCCGTGCGCAAGGCCAACCAGGTGATCGCCGAGAACATGCTCATCGAGATCAGTCCGAGGAGTGCCAAAGTTGTCGCAGCATTGCGAGACTTCGGCGGCTTGAAAGCTGGCACGCCGTTGCTGATGGCTTCCACACCAGTCAGCGCGGTAGTACCGGAGGAAAAGGCGCGGGCCATCAAGAAGACCAAGGCCAGCCCACTGAAAGCCGCTTCTGGCCTGACCACCCAGTCCGCACTCTCGGCGCGCAGTTCAGCCCCGCCACTGAGTCGAATTGCCGCGTAGATCACCATCGCGAAAATCGCCACGATGAAGGCGTAGGTGGGAATGGCGAATGCGGTTCCACTTTCGCGAACCCCACGAAGGTTCATCAAGGTGATGCCAACGATGAGCAACACCGACATCAACACCAGATGCCTGTTGACCGATGGCGTGGTGGACGCGATGTTCTGTACAGCCGAAGCGATAGACACGGCCACGGTCATCACATAGTCCACCAACAACGCCCCGGCGACAACTAAGCCAGCCCGCTCCCCCAAGTTGGTCGTGACGACTTCGTAGTCGCCACCTCCACTGGGATAGGCGTGAACATTCTGGCGATACGACGCGACGACAACGAAGTAGATGATCACAACGCCAAGCGCGACCCACGGTGCATAACGGGCGAACAGTGCTGCCCCGCCCATCGACAGCACGAGCAGGATCTCCTGGGTGGCATAGGCGTTCGA
>DPWC01000021.1 GCA_003529305.1 Actinomycetota bacterium | reverse complement strand
ATCTACTCCATCGAGGATCTCGCTCAGTTGATCCATGACCTGAAGAACGCCAACCCCACAGCGCGCGTTCATGTCAAACTCGTGGCGGAAGTAGGCGTCGGAACGGTGGCCGCCGGCGTCGCCAAGGCCCACTCCGATGTGATTTTGATCAGTGGGCACGACGGGGGGACTGGCGCCTCGCCTCTGACCTCCCTGAAGCATGCCGGCGCGCCATGGGAGCTCGGTCTAGCCGAAACCCAGCAGACACTGTTGCTCAATGGCCTGCGCGACCGAGTCGTCATCCAAACCGATGGACAGTTGAAGACCGGACGCGATGTGGTGATCGCGGCATTGCTGGGGGCCGAGGAGTTTGGCTTTGCGACGGCGCCGCTGGTGGTGATGGGGTGCGTGATGATGCGCGTCTGCCACTTGGACACCTGTCCCGTGGGGGTGGCTACGCAAAACCCCGTTCTGCGCGAACGGTTCACTGGTCGACCGGAGTTTGTGCAGACGTTCTTCGAGTACATCGCCGAGGAAGTGCGCGAACTCCTGGCCTCCTTGGGCTTCCGAACTCTCGATGAGGCGGTCGGACAGGCCGAGTTACTCGATACGGCTGACGCGGCTGCGTACTGGAAGGCATCTGGGTTGGACCTCGCTCCGATCCTGCATGTTCCCGACATTGACCCAAGTGCTGCCCGCCGGTGCGTCACCAAGCAGGACCACGGTCTCGATAAAGCCCTCGACAATCAGTTGATTGCCATGTCGGCTGAGGCCTTGGAGTATGCCCAGCCCGTCACGGCAGAGATTGCCGTACGAAATGTGCATCGCACGGTCGGAACAATGCTCGGTTACGAGGTCACTCGCCGCTACGGCGGAGCTGGCCTGCCCGATGGCACCATTGACATCACTCTCACCGGCTCCGCTGGACAGTCGTTTGGTGCCTTCGTGCCTCGTGGCATCTCGCTGCGACTAGTCGGTGATGCCAATGATTACCTGGGTAAGGGTCTCTCTGGTGGCCTGTTGGTCGTGCGCCCCGATCCTGCGGCCCCTTTTGAGGCGCAGGCCAATGTCATCGCAGGCAATGTGGTGGCCTATGGCGCTACCAGTGGTGAGATCTTCCTGCGCGGTCGTGCCGGCGAACGCTTCTGCGTCCGCAACTCGGGTGCTACTGCTGTCGTTGAAGGTGTAGGGGACCACGCTTGTGAATACATGACCGGCGGGCGAGTGGTGGTGCTAGGCAGTACGGGGCGCAATGTCGCGGCGGGAATGTCCGGCGGTGTTGGTTACTTCCTTGATCTGGATCAGTCTCTGGTGAACTCCGAGATGGTGTCCTGTGAAGCGCTGGACGAGATGGATGCCCAATTCCTTGAATCGATCGTGCGGCGACACCTTGAGCACACGGAGTCCGCCGTGGCCGGTGAGTTGTTGAACAACTGGACCGCGGCCCTCTCACGCTTCAGCAAGGTCATGCCCACCGATTACAAGAAGGTGTTGGCCGTCAGCGCTCAGGCAGAACGCGAGGGCCGGGACATCAACACCGCGATCATGGAGGCCGTCAATGGCTGACCCGAAGGGTTTCCTCAAGGCAACTCGACGCACGCCACAGCGCCGGCCGGTCGATGAGCGACTCCAGGATTGGTCCGAGGTCTATGAGGATTTTGAACTTCCCTTGCTTCAACAGCAGGCCGCACGCTGCATGGACTGTGGGATCCCCTTTTGCCATAACGGTTGCCCGTTGGGCAATCTGATTCCTGAGTGGAATGACCTGACTCGACGCGATGAGTGGCAGGCTGCCATTGAACGCTT
The DNA here is from genome assembly GCA_003529305.1 of Actinomycetota bacterium. GTDB lineage: Bacteria > Actinomycetota > Actinomycetes > UBA12327 > UBA12327 > UBA12327. The sequence continues at coordinate 3,015 of DPWC01000021.1, read as the reverse complement.
GCACGCCACCAATAACTTTCCCGAATTCACTGGTCGACTCTGCCCTGCGCCGTGTGAATCGGCTTGCGTCTTGGGCATTGGAGATGACCCCGTCACGATCAAGCAGGTAGAGGTCAGCATCATTGATCGGGCGTGGGATGAGGGATGGGTGAGCCCACAGATTCCCGAGCGCATGACGGGCCGAACCGTGGCGGTAGTGGGTTCTGGGCCAGCAGGTCTGGCAGCCGCTCAGCAGTTGGCGCGCGCTGGGCACACGGTGGCGGTATATGAGCGGGCAGATCGGATCGGTGGATTGCTGCGCTACGGCATTCCAGAGTTCAAGATGGAGAAGCGGCACCTTGATCGGCGCTTGGCGCAGATGGAAGCCGAAGGAGTGCGCTTCCGTCCCAATACCGATATCGGCTCAGATATCACCTGGACTGAACTGCGTGAGCGCTATGACGCCATCGTCATTGCCACGGGCGCAACCTCGTGGCGTGATCTGCCCATTGAGGGACGCGACCTTGCTGGCGTTATGCAGGCGATGGAGTACTTGCCGTGGGCCAATCGTGTGCAAGAAGGTGACCTCGAGGAACCGCCAATCTCAGCGGCAGGCAAGCATGTCGTGGTCATCGGTGGAGGTGACACCGGTGCGGACTGTGTGGGAACCGCCCATCGGCAAGGTGCCGCATCAGTCACGCAATTAGAGATCATGCCGCGCCCACCGGAGTCACGCTCTGACTCTTGGCCGTGGCCGACCTATCCGATGGTGTACCGCGTCTCGAGCGCCCATGAAGAGGGTGGGGAGCGCGTGTACTCCGTCTCTACCCAGCGCTTCGTAGGTAGCGATGGGCATGTGACGGGGCTGGAGATCGCCGAAGTGCGCATGGTGGATGGTCGATTCGAACCAGTCGCGGGTACTGAGCAGGTACTGCCCGCTGAGCTCGTCACCTTAGCCATGGGTTTCGTGGGTCCTGAAGCAGACTCCGTGGTTCAGCAGATGGGCCTAGAGATCGACGCGCGAGGTGCGCTGTCTCGTGATGACTCGTACGCGGCAGCAACCGATGGCGTGTTTGTTGCGGGCGATGCCGGTCGAGGTCAGTCGCTGATTGTGTGGGCCATCGCCGAGGGGCGCGCTGCTGCAGCGGCAGTGGATCGCTATTTACAGGGTTCCACCAATCTTCCGGAGCCAGTTCGGCCAACGGACAGGCCGCTTGTCGTCTGAGCGTGAGGTGCGCAACCCGGTAGGGTGAGTGCATGCGTAGGGCCAAGACGGTCTGCACGATAGGTCCTGCTACTGCTGCTCCCGAGAAGATTCTCGAACTTGTGCACGCGGGTATGGATGTGGCCCGGCTCAATATGAGTCATGGTGATCACGCCACCCACGGTGACGCCATTGAGCACATTCGCCATGCCGCGCAGCAGACTGGCCGAAGCGTTGGGATTTTGGCGGACCTCCAGGGTCCAAAAATCCGTCTCGGCAGTTTCGAGGATGGTTCTGTTCTGCTGCGTGAAGGTGACGCTTTTGCCATCACGACCGAACATGTCGTTGGCAACGCCGACATGGGGTCCACCACCTACCAGGGCCTTGCCGGTGATGTGCGACCCGGTGATGTCGTACTGATTGACGATGGTCGGGTCACCCTGCGCGTTGATGCCGTTGAGGGAGCCGTCGTTCGGACCACGGTGATCGAAGGCGGTCGGGTGTCTGACCACAAGGGCATCAACCTGCCCGGTGCGGCGGTCTCAGTGCCCGCTCTGTCTGAGAAGGATGTGGAGGACCTTCGCTTCGCGCTGCGCCTTGGTGTTGACATGGTCGCGTTGTCGTTCGTGCGCAACAGCGCTGACTATGACGATGTCCAGCAGGTGATGGATGACGAAGGTATCTATGTGCCAGTGCTAGCGAAGATCGAGAAGCCGCAAGCAGTCGCCAACCTCACCCAAATCATCGAGGCGTTCGACGGCATCATGGTGGCGCGTGGCGACCTTGGTGTCGAGATGCCGCTAGAGACCGTGCCGTTGGTGCAGAAGACTGCAATCTCACTGGCTCGCCAGCTCGGCAAGCCGGTCATCGTTGCTACGCAGATGCTCGAGTCGATGATCAGCGCGCCGCGTCCCACCCGAGCGGAGGCCAGCGATGTGGCCAATGCCGTACTTGACGGTGCGGACGCTCTGATGTTGTCGGGGGAGACCAGCGTCGGCGCACACCCGGACTTGGTGGTGCGCACCATGGCAACCATCATCGAACATGTTGAGAGTAAGGCTCTAGACCGAGTTCCCACGCTCCACGATCCCGAGTCCGATGGCACCGCCCGCGCCGTGACTCGGGCGGCGGTCGAGGTGGCTGCGGCAACCGGTTCGCGGTTCCTGGTGGCTTTCACGGAAACTGGGTTGAGTGCGGCTCTGCTCACCCGGCACCGGCCGTCCACCCCCGTGTTGGCGTTCACCACCACGGAGCGGGTGCGCAACCAGATGACCCTGCTCTGGGGGGTGGAGACATTTCTGGTCCCCGCTGTCTCGCATACCGACGACATGGTGCGGCAGGTTGACCTCGCACTGCTGAATCTGGGCCGCATTACCGAGGGTGAGTGAGTTGTCATCGTTGCGGGTGTGCCACCGGGGGTCCCGGGCACTACCAACGGGATGCGGGTACACCGCATCGGCCACTCGGTGGTCTGAGCCGGCCCGACCCGCGCGGCACGCCGCCTCGCTCGGCTCGGCGACGACCGCAGTGATAGCGTCCGCGCAGACATCCTTTAAGTCCGTCCTGTGAGGCGGGGAAGGGGGTGGTGGAGTGTCCGTTGCTCGCACACCTGATGATGCACGTACCGTCCTTGATGGTGACGATATTTCTCGCGCTCTCACGCGCGTCGCACATGAGATTGTTGAACGCACCAAAGGTGCCGATGGTCTCGTCCTGCTGGGAATTCCAACCCGCGGTGTCTACCTCGCTGACCGAATTGCCGAGCGCATCCATCGGATCGAAGGTCGAGAGATCCCGGTCGGGTCGCTCGACATCACGCTCTATCGCGACGA
>DPWC01000015.1:800-6687 GCA_003529305.1 Actinomycetota bacterium | reverse complement strand
TGTTCCACCGCTGTGGCGTAGGCCTCAGTGCCATTGGCCGCCAGAGAGAACCAAAACGGCAATCCGCGTGCACGACGCGACAGATGCACCGCGTAGTCACTGGGATTCCACTCACCGGTTTCCACTACTTCGAGGTAGCCGGCTTTCTGGGTGTGCGCTCGTCGCGCCAATTCGGGATCGCGATACAGCAGTGCACAAGCATCAAAAGGGGCGAAAAGCCACTTGTGCGGATCAACGATGAAGGAATCCGCATGTTCAATGCCGGCAAATAGATGGCGAACGCTGGGTGCTGCCAAAGCGGCCAGACCATAGGCCCCGTCCACATGCATCCAGAGGTCCAGCTCGGCACAGACTTCAGCGATGCCAGCGAGGTCGTCGACCACTCCGTAGTTCGTCGTACCACCGGTGGCGAAGACGGCGAAAACATCGTCCGTGCCTCGGGCTAGCAGAGCTTCACGCAAGCGTTCGCCGGTCAACCTGCCCTGATCATCCGAGGCGACCTTGAGCACATCAACATCCATCACACGCGCCGCATGGTCCACCGAGGAGTGGGCATCGGCGCTGCAGGCCACGACCCATCGCGGGGGGCGAGCACCGCGCCGAGCCTCGGCAGCGTGCCGCGCCGTAACCAGCGCCGACAGGTTGCCCAGAGTGCCACCTTGCACGAACACACCACCGGCAGCTTGAGGAAAACCGGCGAGATCCGCCAACCACCTAAGGGCCTGGTTCTCCGCAAAGACTGCGCCGGCACCTTCTAGCCAGGTGCCGCCGTAGACCGATGACGCCCCCACCACCAAATCAAAGAACGAGGACTCCTCCGTGGGAGCGGCGGGAATAAACGACAGGTTGCGCGGGTGGTCCACCGAAATACACGCCCGAGAGAGCACCTCGTCGAAAAGTTCGAGTGCTCGTTCGCCGCCGATTCCCGCAGCGGTGATGGTCTCGCCAACAGCGTCGTAGATCTGCTGATACGGCCGCGGGCCATCCAGCGGAACCGGATCAAGGCGCATCCGATCAAGGGCGTACTTCAGGACCGCCTCAGCCAGGCGCTCGTTGTCCTCAGAGAAACCGTGCATGCCAACAGACTAGGGCTGCCCGTTGCGCAGCGGACCATTTCAACGGCCGCCAAGGATCTTCACGACGGGGTCAAAAGCCTGATCAATCTCATCGGCGCAGGTTCGAAAGGCCGATTGCGGCATCCCATAGGGATCATCCACCCCAAGGTGCGCCCACTGGTGCGCATCCTGATGACTGCGGCGCAGGGCATCTGCCACCGACACCAGCGCGTGCAATCGCTGCGCACCCGAAGTACCCGCGAGTTGGGTTGGATCGGTCAGGTCCGTCAGCTGTGCGAACTCCCTGAGGGTGAAGGATCGACTCTGCGCTGACGCATCAAGGCCCACGGCATGCTCGACATGCTCAGCCTCGGCACCCAACACAAGGTCACTCTCGGCCACCAGTGATCGCGTCAGGTGCGTGGCACGAAACTCATCAGGGTCGATCCCTCGGCCGCGAAGTTCGTGTGCGCTGTTCTTGTGCATCGGTTCGCCCTGATGTCCGGAGTAGGTGCCAGCGCTACCGATGACGATGCCGTGGTCAGACCCAAGTGATTCATCTAGGCGATGCCTCAGCAGGTATTCCGCCAATGGTGAGCGGCAGATGTTGCCCAGGCACACCACCGTCACGCGTATTGATGACTGCTGACCCATACGGCCACGCTAGCCACCTGCCATCATGGCTTCATGTCCACCGATCAGATGCCCACTGTTTTTCTGGGTCATGGTGCCCCGATCTTGCTGGAGGATCAGCGGTGGATGGGTCAGCTAGCCCAGTGGGCACAGGAGTTGCCGCGACCTGAGGCGATTGTCATCGTGTCCGCGCACTGGGAGCACCAGCCCATTGCGCTGAGTTCCATCGAGCCGGCGCCGCTGATCTATGACTTCGGCGGCTTTGACCCGAAGTACTACTCACTGCGCTACGACGCACCCACTGCGCCCGCAGTTGCGAGTCGTATCGCGAACCTGCTTAGTGACACCACAGAAGTGGTGCAGACACAGCGTGGTCTTGACCATGGCGCTTACATCCCCTTGATGGCGATGTACCCCGAGGCCGACATCCCCGTCGTACAGATGTCGTTACCCACTCTGCGCCCCGAACCACTTCTTCAGGTGGGCGAGAAGATCGCAGAACTTCGCCACGAGGGTGTCTTGATTATCGGCAGTGGCTTTCTGACGCATGGCTTGCCGTACATCTCGATGGCTGATCCCGATGCACCGGCGCCTGGGTGGTCCGCCGATTTTGATCTGTGGGCCAGCAACGCCGTGATGTCAGGTGATCTTGAGAGTCTGTGCGATTTTGAGCACCGAGCGCCGGCTCTGCGATATGCGCACCCGACGACCGAGCACTTGGTTCCGCTGTTCGTCGTGGCTGGCGCAGCTCACGGCCTGACCGGCCCGGTCGAGAACACCATCGACGGCTACTGGTTCGGCCTAGCCAAGCGCTCGTTCACCTTCTCCTGAGCCGACGAGGGGACTTGAACCCCTAACCCCCTGTTTACAAGACAGGTGCGCTACCGATTGCGCCACGTCGGCCGGGTCGCAGACAGTGAGCTGCGAACGCCGCCCCAGAGTGTAAGCGCGGAGATTTGGCCGCTCGCACCCTCTGCCAACCGAGTGGGCGATATCGCCACACACGCAACCGATCCCGGCTAGATCAAGTCGCCCTTAATCGGTGAGTTCTACTGAAGCAACGGTGATGGTGAGCGCGGTGCGTAAACAGCGAAGAAGTCACGCGACATCGGCGATAAGTAGCGCTGCGCGGGCCGCTCAAAGTTCACGAGCTTGGCGGGAACCGGCGTGCCGGCATCGTCGTGATAGGTCATAAAGCTGACCCATGCTCGATTGATGTCGAGTTGCATTGCCGTCACCGCTCCTGCACGCCTCAAAGTGTCCGCTAGATCTTGCACCGTCATGGCGTCACCGCAGGCGTAGATCACATCGCCCTTCGCGGTGACTCCCACTCCCGATCGCCACACGGCGTACGCGCCGCCCAGAGTTGCGCCCCACCGGCTCTCAATACTGCTGTTCAGGTGATCGACGAGCGCCCCTTTCCGCACTAGCGGTCGCAGATTTTGTCGGACATACACCACATCAGGCGTCAAAGTGACATCTGACCCCCATGTTCCCACCGTGGCATGGCCATCACGAAATATCACGAATGATGCGGCACCCGGCACCAATGAGCCGACTTCATGTCCGTGATCAAAGATTCCGCCGCGGGCATCCTTGATCTTGAAACCGCCATTGAAGGTGGCGAGTAGCCCGCCATATTCCGCGCGGGGAACAAAGTCTCGTTGAGTAAAACCCGCAGTCCCTGGATCGCTGTAGCCGGGATGCCAAAGGAAGCGCACTCCTCGACTCATCCACGCCACTCCGGTCAGGTATGAGGTGTGCACCCGATCAGGGCGAACGAAAGCTTCCTCTATCAACGGATGCTGCGGAGTGCCTTCGACAACTCGCCATACGCCTTCTCCGCGCGCAGGATGAGCCACCGGTGAAGGGATCGGCGGCAACTGGGTCGCAACTTCCTTCCCACGAACAGCGGGCGACGGTGCCTCGGTCGCTGCGGCAGCACCATTGTGATCGCCCGTTAAGAGTTGCTGGGAAGACGCGGACAAAGCGCCACCGGTAGTCGGCGGATGGAGTCGGTACTGAACTTCCTCTGCCAGCGTGACAATGGCACCGAGCCGGTGATCTCGCGCCCATTCCGCCGACTTGGCGGCCACGCCATCTCCTGGACCGCGAAGAGCTCCCGCATAGGAGCGTCCCACAACGACGCATGCGAGCAGAATGATCACGACAACAATGCGTCGTCGCCAGAAGACTCGACGCATCCGGTGGGAGTGCACGGACATTGGACTCCTACGACTCCTGCTCGGTCGCGCCATCTACTGGCAAGATGCAGAGGGTCCGCACCCATTCCCTATGGATGAAGTGTGTTCGACATTCCAGCGCTGCAAAAGTGAGTCGTCGATAAATGGCGATTAAGGACTGCATAACAATCGGCGCTGTCGTTCCCGCACCAACACCATCGCGCCATCACCAATCAGGACTCATGGACGGGATTTAGACCCTCACCCCCAGGACACCTAAAGCGCACGCTGGTCTCAGTGAGGGCCGAAGGTGGCCCTCCCGATGGAGGGGGTGAGTGGGATGACCACTCGCACGACCACAGCAATTGGGTCCACAACCCCCACCGCTGTGCTGGAGACAGCACAACGCCGCCGGTCCGAACTGGCTTCCTGCGTCACCGATGTGTCGATGACCTTGGAGCAACCGCACTGGGGGCAAGTTGAGGAGTGGCTCTGGCGTACGGGCTCATCGCTCCGGCGCCTGCGCCACACCATTGAGGAACACATCGCGCAAGTCGAAGGACCCGATGGTCTACATGCTCAGGTTCTTCAGGATGAACCGCGATTGGCGAGCCGAGTTCGGCGGCTCGTCACCGACCACGAGATTCTGCGCGACAGAGTCTCAGCCGTTATCGCCCTGTCGGACCGCCCGTGCGGGTCGGCGCCGGATCCCCTCATCCGTGCAGTTCGCGGTGAGGCGCTTTTGGTGCTGGACCTGCTGGAGCGGCACCGGCAGCGCGGTGCTGACCTGATGTTTGAGGCCTACGCCCAAGACATCGGCGGCAACGGATAGGCGATCGGTCCCTCAGGGGGTCCTCAAGCCGGGTGGTCCGTGGTGAGAGACGGACCGCCCGGTGACCCTTGGGGTGACTCGCCTGTGCCGCGTGACTTCGCTGTGCCGCGTGACTTCGCTGTGCCGCGTGAATTAACTATCGCCGTGACAGCGCATGCATGACGATGCTGGCCGCTACCGAGGCGTTGAGCGACTCGGTGTCGTTGGTCATCGGGATGGCCACAAGGTCGTCACACGCCTCGGAGACCAGTCGGGTGAGCCCCTGGCCCTCAGAGCCCACCACCACGACGACATCGGTGCCCTCGGGGATGTCTACTTCGGCCAGATCAACGGCGCCATCGACGGCCAAGCCGAGGATGAGGAAGCCTTCATCACGCATCGCCTCCAAAGTGCGCGTGAGATTCTTCGCGCGCGCCACGGGCAGTCGTGCGGCTGCACCAGCGGAGGCTTTCCACGCGCCAGCAGTCATCCCCGCCGACCGGCGCTCCGGTACCACCACGCCCAGCGCCCCGAAGGCCGCCGCTGATCGCACGATCGCACCCAGGTTGCGCGGATCCGTCACGCCGTCCAACGCGACGACGAGCGACCCACCGCCGGCAGTCTGGGCCGCCGCGACAAGGTCGTCAGGATGGGCGTACTCATACGGCGGCATCTGCACCAGCAGCCCTTGATGCGGGCCGCCATCGGCGAGGCGATCAAGCTCGGCGCGGGGTGCTTCCAACAACGGTAGGCCGCGCGAGGTGGCAATCCGTAATGCTTCGCGAACCCGTTCATCGGAATCAATGCGTGCCGCCACAAATAACGCTGTGACCGGAACATCGGCTCGCAACGCTTCGACCACTGCGTTGCGGCCGAACACTGTCTCGACGGTGGAGCGTCGAGAACCACCACCGGCCCCACGCACTCCGCGACGCTGAGGCGTGCGCGTGGTGGGGGCGGCAGCGCGTTTGGCGGCAGTGCGTTTGGTAGCCGCGCGCTTGCGTCGACCCTTCTGGTGGGCCGCACGATCCTCAGCCTTCGGCGTGGGCCCTTTGCCTTCGAGTCGTCGCTTGCGATTGCCACCAGAACCCACGGTGGCGCCCTTCTTACCGCCGCTTCGCACTGCTCCTCGGCGCTGACTGTTACCGGCCATCGACTAGTTCCCCTGCTCAAGAGACCAGCGCGGTCCCTGGGGGGTGTCTTCC
>DPWC01000015.1:0-577 GCA_003529305.1 Actinomycetota bacterium | reverse complement strand
GACCAGCGCGGTCCCTGGGCGGTGTCTTCAATGGCAATGCCCGCGGCGGTCAGTTGATCGCGAATCGCATCGGCTGCCTGGTAATCCTTGCGAGCACGCGCCGCCGTGCGCTGCTCCAATGCCACCGCCACCAAGGCATCCACCGCTTCGCGCAGTCCAGCATCCGATGCGCCAGCGGCAGCCCACTGCTCCGCCAGCGGATCCACTCCCAGCACCGACATCATCGTGCGCACCTGTGCCAGCGATTGCGCAAGCGAAGCGTCATCACCGTCACCTTGGAGCAGCTTGTTGCCCTCCGTGACGGACTCGTGCAGCACCGCGATAGCCGCCGGCACAGACAGGTCGTCATCCATCGCATCGCGAAAGGCCTGCGGAAGATCACCGAGCGTTACTTCACCCACGCGTTCGGTGGCCCGCTGCACAAAACCTTCCAGACGACCAAATCCAGCCGCCGATTCGGCCAGCGCATCATCGGAGAACTCCAGCATCGAGCGGTAATGCGCACTGGCGAGGTAATAGCGCAACTCAATAGGGCGCACTCGCTTGACGATCTCGCGCACCAGCAAGGAGTTCCCCA
>DPWC01000024.1 GCA_003529305.1 Actinomycetota bacterium | reverse complement strand
GATCCAGGCTCGGTGAGTTATCTGTTCAATCGCAAGGGCGTGGTGATCGTCCCGCGTGCCGAACTCAGCGAAGACGATGTGCTCACCGCTGTGCTTGATGCCGGGGCCGAAGAAGTCAACGACCTTGGCGAGGCCTTTGAGGTGGTGTGTGAGGCCAGCGACCTCATTGCGGTGCGCAGCGCGCTGCAAACGGCCGGCATTGATTACGACTCTGCGGACCCGACCTTCTTGCCGTCGGTGTCGGTGGATCTGGACAAAGACGCTGCCAGCAAGGTTTTCCGGCTCATCGAGGCCCTGGAGGACAGCGATGATGTCCAAAATGTCTGGGCCAATTTCGATGTGTCGGACGAGGTCATGGAGGCCTTGGCGGGGTAGCGTGCCATCCGAACATATGTTCGGAAAGGTGGGCGAATCGTGCGTGTACTCGGCATCGATCCGGGCCTTACCCGCTGTGGCCTGGGGGTCGTGGACGGTGGCTCGGGGCGGGCGCTGACCTTGGTGGAGGTCGGGGTCGCCGGTTCGGAGAGCTCGGTGGATCTGCACCACCGATTGGCCACCATTTATGACGCCGTCTGTGAGTGGATTCACCGCCACGAACCCGATTCCATAGCGATCGAGCGAGTGTTCAGTCAGCACAACCTGCGCACGGTGATGGGAACCGCGCAAGCCGGTGCTGTCGCCCTGCTGGCAGCTGCTCAGGCGGATATTCCGGTCGCATTGCACACCCCCAGTGAGGTCAAGGCGGCCGTCACCGGACATGGGCGGGCCAACAAAGAACAGGTCGGGACGATGGTGGCGCGGCTACTGCGGATGGATTCCCCGCCACGACCAGCAGACGCGGCTGATGCTCTGGCGTTAGCCATCTGTCATCTCTGGCGCGGAGGCGCCCAGCAACGCATCGAACAAGCCAGGGCTGCTGCTCTAGCCGGGCGAGGATCGCCATGATCGCCTCGGTCGCCGGTGAGGTTGTTCAGGTACACCTTGACTCGGTAGTCATCGAGGTGGGCGGTGTGGGCATGCTCCTGCACTGCACGCCGGCAACCTTGGCGCAGCTTCGGGTGGGCCTTCATGCGCGACTACACAGCGCCTTGGTGGTCCGGGAGGATTCCTTGACCCTTTATGGCTTTGCCGATGCCGACGAGCGGCAGACCTTCGAGCTGTTGCAGACCGCCAGCGGCGTCGGGCCGAAACTGGCGTTGGCCATGCTCGCTGTTCATAGTCCGGACCAACTTCGCCGGGCGATTGCCGCAGCGGACCTCTCGGCGCTGACCTTGGTGCCCGGTATTGGTCGCAAGGGTGCGGAAAAGGTCGTGGTCGAATTGCGTGATCGCATCGGTGATCCGACCTCTGTCAGCGGCGTTGGCGAGGCACCCACGGATGCTGTGGCCGGTGTCATTGATGCTCTGACCGGTCTGGGATGGAGCACGAAGGAGGCTCGTGCAGCGGTGGATGCTGCGGCTGGCTCCGTCGCGGCATCGGCGCCCGTTCCAGAACTTCTTCGAGCCGCCCTGCGTGAGTTGAAGAGGTAGGACATGACCTCTGCTGATGCCACGGGTGCGGATCGCACCGTTGATGCGACCGCCGGCGTGGATGAGTTCGCTGCCGATGCCGCTTTGCGCCCCAGCGTCCTGGAGGATTTTGTTGGCCAGCCGGCTGTTCGCGAGCAATTGGCCCTTGTGCTGCACGCTGCTCGAGGTCGAGCCATGGCCGCCGATCATGTTCTGCTGGCCGGACCCCCCGGTTTGGGCAAGACCACGCTGGCCATGATCGCTGCGCGCGAGATGCAGGCACCGCTGCGTATCACCAGTGGCCCTGCTTTACAGCATGCGGGGGACTTGGCAGCCCTGCTGTCGGATATCCGCGAAGGCGAAGTGCTGTTCATCGATGAGATTCATCGCACGGCCCGACCTGCCGAAGAGATGCTCTACATGGCGATGGAGGATTTCCGCGTTGACATCGTGGTCGGCAAGGGGCCTGGCTCGGCCACTATTCCGCTGGATGTTCCACGCTTTACCCTCATCGGCGCCACCACGCGTGCAGGCTTGCTCCCAGCACCCTTGCGGGATCGGTTTGGTTTCACCGGGCAATTGGAGTTCTACGATCACGCGGATCTGGCGGCCATCATTCGTCGCTCGGCCGGGTTGCTGGGAGCCGATGTTGAGCCCGAAGCTGTGGAGATCATCGCGGGCCGATCGCGAGGCACGCCGCGCATCGCCAATCGCCTACTGCGTCGCGTCCGAGACTGGGCGCAGGTTCACGGCGACGGCTCTGTGACGGTCACTGCTGCGCATGCGGCCTTGGAGCTTTTCGAAGTCGATGAGTTGGGTCTTGATCGACTCGATCGCGCGGTACTGAAAGCGCTCACCCAATCCTTCGCCGGCGGCCCTGTGGGGGTGTCAACGCTAGCCGTGGCAGTGGGTGAGGAGCGCGAGACGATCGAGGAAGTGGTGGAGCCCTACCTTGTGCGAGCCGGACTGCTGGCCCGCACGCCGCGGGGTCGCATCGCCACGGCAGCGGCGTGGGAGCACCTGGGGTTGGCCACTCCGGCCACGATCTCCACCACGGCCAGCCTCTTCGACAGCCCGTAAGGGGACCCGATCCTTCCCTTCACCTGAGCCGTCCGCGATACTGAGCGCCCCCATCGCCCTGCGGGCATCACGCCCGGACCGCAAAGGACGCACATGGCCACCTCCACCTACCAGCCCAGTCGCGCGCTGCTGATTCTTGGCGTGGTGTTGCTCGTGCTTGCGGCGTGGGTGTTCTGGCCGTTCAGTGATGCGCCCCGCACACCCAACCTGGGGCTAGATCTTCGGGGCGGCACCTCAGTGACGCTGCAGCCCAAGAAGGGACAGGCTGAGATCACCCAGGGCCAGATTGATCAGGCCGTGGGAATTATTCGACAGCGGGTGGACAGCATTGGCGTGGCCGAGGCCCAGGTGACGACGCAGGGCCAGGGTGCGAACCAGATCGTGGTGGTCTCAGTTCCTGGCGTCACCCAGAAGCGCATCGTTGATCTGGTGGGACAAACGGCGCAATTGAACTTCCGTCCGGTTCCCC
>DPWC01000172.1:4785-5083 GCA_003529305.1 Actinomycetota bacterium | reverse complement strand
CGGTCACTTGCACAACCTACGCGCTGCGCAAGGGCGGCTCTGCGACACTGGAGACATGGCCATCGCCCCGGCGGAAGTTGAGCGGCCCGAGACGCTCATCACCTCATCGGTACTTCCTGACCTGCCGTGGATCACCATCGTGTGGAACGACCCAGTCAACTTGATGTCCTATGTGGCCTTCGTGTTCCAGCGGCATTTCGGTTATGCCAAAGAAAAAGCTGAGGAATTGATGCTCCAGGTGCATAACGACGGCAAGGCGGTGGTGTCGTCGGGTACCCGCGAAGAGATGGAGCGCGAT
>DPWC01000172.1:0-4514 GCA_003529305.1 Actinomycetota bacterium | reverse complement strand
CCCGCGAAGAGATGGAGCGCGATGTGGAGGCGATGCACGGCTATGGCCTGTGGGCCACCTTGGAGCAGTCCGTCTGATGCCTGATCGTTTCCGGTCGCACAAAGAAGGGGCCAGCCTGGTTCTGCAAGAGCAGGAGCGGGAGGTTCTGGTTCACCTGTTCTCTGAATTGGCTTTTCTTCTGCAGCCTGAGCAGCCCGAGCCTGATCATGCGGCTGATCCACTGGCGGCCATGGTCGGTATCGGCGGTGACGACCAAGAACCCGATGATCCGGCGCTGGCCCGGCTCTTCCCGAGCGCCTATCGCGACGATGATGATTCGGCACTGGAGTTTCGCCGCTTGACCCAAGATGGTTTGCGCTCGCGCAAGACAGCCTCCGCGGTGGCGGTCTTGGAGTCGCTGCACAGCGATTCGCAGCGCATCGTCATTGACGAGCAGGGGTGTCAGTCGTGGTTGACCTCATTGACGGACCTGCGCCTGGTGTTGTCCACTCGATTGGGAATCACCGACGATCCGGCGACACAGGAGTGGGACGAGCAGACTGCTGCGGTGGATCAACGGGCCCAATTGCTGGCGATCTACGACTGGCTGGGCTACCTGCAGGACACCCTGGTGCGCGTGTTGGCCAAGCGACTTGCCTAGCCTTGCCTCGTGTTGACGATCTCGCGCGAAGTGGTGGAGGCGATCATCGCCCATGCCCGAGCTGACCACCCGGATGAAGCCTGCGGGGTGGTCGCCGGACCGGCCGGTACTGATCGGCCGGAACGCTTCATCCCGATGGTCAATGCCGCGAGGTCGCCGACCTTCTACGAATTTGACTCGTTGGATCTGCTTCGTCTGTATCGCGAGATGGATGCCAATGACGAGGAGCCAGTCGTGATTTACCACTCACACACGGCAACGCAGGCCTATCCATCCCGAACGGACATCTCCTATGCCTCTGAGCCGGGTGCGCACTATGTGCTGGTCAGCACCCGTGAACCTGTTGAGGTGGAGTTTCGCTCGTATCGGATAGTGGACGGTCAGGTCACGGAGGAGCCGGTGACCATCGTGGAAGCCGCCGGGGAATAGCCGGCCGTTAGGCTGTGTTCCCCTCGTAGCAGACGCATCGCTCACGCTCAGGAGTTCTCTTCATGGCCATCGCAATATCGATCCCCACGATTCTGCGTACCTACACCGACGGTGCCAAGAGCGTGGAGGCGTCGGGTTCGACCCTTGCCGAGGTCATTGCCGACTTAGAGTCCCGCTTCCCGGGTATCGCTGAGCGTCTACTCGATGACGGCGCTTTGCGTCGCTTCGTCAATGTCTACATCAATGACGAAGATGTGCGCTTCCTTGGTGGCGTAGATGCTCCGATCAGTGACGGTGATGCGGTGACGGTTCTGCCCGCGGTGGCCGGCGGCTCCTGATGCGTTTCGACTCGCTGCTGGAATCGGTGGGGCACACCCCGCTGATCGGCTTGCCGCGATTGTCGCCCTCGGCCGATGTGCGCCTGTGGGCCAAGTTGGAGGATCGCAACCCCACGGGGTCAGTCAAAGACCGCGCGGCTTTGGCGATGGTGGAGGCTGCGGAAGCCGACGGCACCTTGACGCCGGGCTGCACCATCGTGGAACCGACATCGGGCAACACGGGCATCTCGTTGGCGATGGCGGCTCGCTTGAAGGGTTATCGCCTGGTGTGCGTGATGCCCGAGAACACTTCACCGGAGCGCAGCCAATTGTTGCGGATGTGGGGTGCGGAAATCATTTCCTCGCCCGCGGCTGGCGGTTCCAACGAAGCAGTGCGCGTGGCCAAGCAGGTGTCGGCGGAGCATCCCGATTGGGTGATGCTGTACCAGTACGGCAACCCGGCGAACGCAGAGGCGCACTACCGGACCACGGGTCCAGAGATCTTCGCTGACCTGCCAACGATCACCCATTTTGTGGCCGGTCTGGGCACAACGGGCACGCTCATGGGCTGTGGTCGTTACCTCCGCGAGCAGGTTCCAGGCATCGAGATCATCGCGGCCGAGCCTCGTTACGGCGAACTTGTCTATGGCTTGCGCAATATCGACGAAGGGTTTGTGCCGGAGCTGTATGACGCCTCGGTGTTGACCAGTCGCTTCTCGGTGGGACCTGTGGATGCTGTGCGTCGAACGCGCGAACTGCTCGAGCTCGAGGGCATCTTTGCCGGGATCTCCACGGGCGCGATCTTGCATGCCGCTCTTGGGGCAGCGGCGAAGGCCGTCAAAGCTGGCAAGGCTGCCGACATTGCCTTCGTGGTGTGCGACGGTGGGTGGAAGTATCTGTCCACCGGCGCCTACGAGGGCACGATCAATGAGGCCAGCGCCGCACTCGATGGCCAACTGTGGGCCTAAGGCCGACTTCTCAGCAGCCCGACACAACACAGCCCGGGGGAGTTCTCACTCCACCCGGGCGATGTGCTGATGCCGGTGGCCCGCAGCGCTAAGCGCTGGGGCCGTCGTGCTCAGGAAAAGGCGTTAGGCCGCTTGACCTCGTAGGTGCTGTCGGCAAACCACCGCGCGCTACCGGAATTGGCCAGCAGGTACAGAACCAAGGCGTTCAGCACGATGGCCACGATACCCCACGGGTGCGACAGCAGTCCGAAGACAATGTTCAAGACAGCCAGCGCGATAACAAAGATGCGGGCGGTGTTGTCGCCTTCCTTGAGCGACTTGGCCACATTCCACAGAATCAGTCCGAAGAAGATGGCGATCAGACCGGTGAACCACAGGCGGCCGTCGCTGTACTTCGCGAGCTCTTGTCCCTTGAACAAGCGCTCCAGCTGACTGGTGGAGATGGCCGACCAGATCACCAGGATTCCCAGGATGAACTGCCAAATCGCGGCCACCTTGACCAGCAGGCTTGCCAGCGACACTGAGGCCGGTCGGAACTTCATGTTCAACGGGTCAGTGGGCAGCGCAGCGGCGTCGCCGCGGATGGAATACCAGTCGCTCATCAATGTCTCCTTCTCGAGGCGCTGGTAGTCGGCGCCAGTGGTGAGTTCATCGTGCCATGAACAGCCCAATGGGACGACTTGGCGCAGCGGCGTTGGGACCTTCGTCCCGTAGGCTCGGGCATTGTGACCGACGCCCCCATCGGAGTTTTCGACAGTGGCGTTGGCGGTCTGACGGTGGTGCGAGCGGTTTTTGACCGTCTGCCTAGGGAATCTGTTCTGTATGTCGGCGACACCCTGCGGGGGCCCTACGGCCCACGGCCGCTCGCCCAGGTGCGGGCCTTTGCCCTCGATGTCATGGACCATCTGGTCGCCGAGGGTGTCAAGGCGATCGTGATCGCCTGCAACTCGGCGTCCGCAGCAGTACTGCGCGATGCGCGCGAGCGTTATGAGGTGCCCGTTGTCGAAGTGATTCAGCCAGCTGCTCGTCGAGCAGTATCGGTGACGCGCTCTGGGGTGATCGGCGTGATCGGCACCAGTGCAACGATCGGGTCAGGCGCCTACGAAGATGCCTTCGCCGCGGCCCCTGACCTGCGCATCGTCACAGCGGCCTGTCCGAAGTTCGTTGAACTCGTCGAAGCTGGCACCGTGGAAGGTGAGCAGGTCGAGGCGCAAGCGCGCGCCTATCTCGAGCCGCTCTTGGCTGAGGGCATCGACACTTTGGTGTTGGGGTGCACGCACTACCCGCTGCTCGCCGGTGCCATTGAGCATGTGGTGGGTCGCGATGTCACGCTGGTCAACAGCGCTGACGAGACGGCTGAACAACTGGCGGCGGTGCTGGAGCAGTCCGGGATGCTGGGTGGCCCAGGGGTGGCCCCCACTCATCGATTCGTGGCCACGGGCGATCCCGCACCGTTTGAGGCGTTGGGGCAGCGATTCCTCGGGCCGGAGGTCATCAATGTGGAGCAGCGACCACAGTCAGCAGACACTGTTGGGTTCCCGGGGGTGGCGATTCGTCAGTCAGTAGATTCACGCCCGTGACTGCTGCCCGTTCTGATGGTCGCGCAGACCATGAACTCCGCCCGGTGTCCTTCCAGCGAGGGTGGCTGGATCAAGCCGAAGGGTCGGTACTGGTGGAGTTCGGCCGCACCCGCGTGCTGTGCGCCGCCTCGTTCACCGAGGGGGTGCCGCGGTGGAAGAAGGGCAGCGGAACGGGTTGGGTGACGGCGGAGTATGCGATGTTGCCTCGAGCGACCGACAGCCGAAACGATCGAGAATCGGTCAAAGGCAAGGTGGGCGGACGCACTCACGAGATCTCGAGACTCATTGGGCGCTCGCTGCGAGCAGTAGTGGACCTCTCGGCGCTGGGCGAGAACAGCATAGTGTTGGACTGTGATGTTCTGCAGGCCGATGGTGGTACTCGCACGGCCGCGATAACCGGCGC
Source organism: Actinomycetota bacterium (assembly GCA_003529305.1). Taxonomy (GTDB): domain Bacteria; phylum Actinomycetota; class Actinomycetes; order UBA12327; family UBA12327; genus UBA12327. The sequence continues at coordinate 177 of DPWC01000172.1, read as the reverse complement.
CTATGTGGCGCTAGCTGACGCGATTGATTGGGCGCGCGGCCAGGGCATTGTGCGCGCCGATGCCACGGTGCTGACCGATTCGGTGGCGGCGGTGTCAGTGGGTGTTATTGATGGTGTGGCTCGCCTGGACCTGCATTACGACGATGACTCTCGGGCCGACACCGACATGAATGTGGT